>JAHBXN010000003.1:300000-504978 GCA_019636475.1 Phycisphaerae bacterium | reverse complement strand
ATATCGTGCTAGAATTCGGCTGAAAACGCAGTATTCAACCCAGCCGACGCTATTTGATAGTTACCAATACGCCTCACGTGTCCTGAGGATTTTTGTCTTGGGATGGTAGGAAGCTCATGGTCAACATTAAATGGAGGAACTCAAATGGCGGCGAAACGTTGCGTAGCAGTCGCAGCAGTAATTTTGTTGGTGGGGATGGCGTCGATCCACAGTAACCTGAAGGCGTGTCCACCAAGTAGCTGTCTGACTGGACAGCGTTGTCTGTCGAATCCGATCATGGATTTTGATTCGTGCGACCTCCCAGTGGCGGTACTGCCCCAAGTAAAGTGTAAGTGCGAAAGTGATGACAAATGCGCCAGTGGCTACTATATGGTGGTGCCGGCATTTACCGTGCTGAACACTGGCGTGGAGTCTCCCAATCCTCCGTATTGTGGACCCGAAACCCCTTGTTACTTCTGTTACGAACCTTGTACCGAAGATTGTTGCTATGTTTACGATTGTCTGACGGCTTCGGCCGAACAGGAGTGCGGCGGGGAACCGGGAATGAACTGCTTCCCACAAAAAGTGAGTACTTGTGTAGTCGATAGTTGGCAGAGCACGACTCGCGAGTGTTGCATTTGGCAGAATTAGTGTGTTGAACAGAAGTGGATTGAATTGCCGCTCGTGCGGGGCAGTGTTTCAGAGTACCGGCAATTTTCGTTTTTCCATTGATTGTGCCTGGGAGAACTTCTTATGTTTCTTGAACTATGCTTCCTGGTCGCTGTGATATCGGCTGCAGGTCCGGTTGACGTTGTGCCAGAGTCGTTAGCACGTGCTTATAGTCGTCGCATGGATTTCACAACCGCGTACTTCGATTATGAGTATCAGGCCGAGGTTGCTGGTGGGCGTCGCATTGCGAAGCGTCGCTACGAGGCTCGATTTGCCGGTGACACCGTCTTCTGGGTTGACCACGGTGATGAAGATGGAATCGTCGCGTATCCTGATTACAATGCGGGACCTCGCTTCGGTGTGCGGTTTACCTGCTCGCCGATGCGAATCGTGAGGGTAAATGGTGGCCAAGACGAATGGGGCATCCAGGATGGCGGCACGACCTTGATCGGTCGCCGGAAATTCAAGTACCCAGATGACATTATTGGGCCGGGGCCGAATATGCTGCTTGATCCCAGATGCGCCGGCTTGTGGACACGGGCCTATTCTGAGAAATCGCCGTCGCAATGGCTTGCGGACTTGCAGGGACGAAACTACCAGTGGTCTGAGAGAAACGTGGACGGCATCGTCGAAGTCGTGGGCTCCATCAAGGCTGAACCTGATTCGAAGTCTTCGTTTCCAGTTGTTGCATGGCGCATAGATCCGGCTAGAGACCATGCGATTGTGGATATCAAGACCTTTGTGCGGGGGCGCGACGGCTCACGCGAGCTTCATGAACACCTTGAAGCCGAGCATAAGCGCGTCAATGGACGCTGGTGGCCGGTACGCTGTGTAACTGAATTTGCCAAGGGTGGTGGCGAAACAATCGTGTTCAACAGAGTGGAGTTCGATCGCAAGGAACATCCTTCAGAATTGGGGCCGGATATTCTCGGTGTTCCACCGGGGCTTCCCGCCGTCGATAGGATCCATCATGATCCGAGTGCGGGCCCTCTCGCGATGGGTCGGTACATTGGGGGCGGGACGGTGGTGTCGGGGGCTGAATGGGCCGAGGTTTACCATAATCAATTCGATGCTGGAGAACTCGCAGACTTCATGGAGCGCGCGCGGGTATTCGGAAACGGTGAATATCCCCGTTGGTGGAGTGCCGACGACGAGACATTTGGCTTAAAGAATGTATCGCACATGCCAGATATGTGGGAGGCCTACGTCCGGCGATGGATTATTCGCCACTCGCATGACGCTATTGCCGTAGGTGGTGGAACGGCCGCGGCTCGGCTGAAGGACTCCCAGATTGAGTCCGCAATGGCCATTCTGAAGGACTGCCGTAAAAGCGCCAACCTAATCCTGCGGCGAAGGGACGAAGAATCTGCCGTCGAAACCTCCTCCCCGCATGAGACAGCCACTGCGGCAAACCCCGGAGATCGTTACGAGCGGGAACTGGACAAGATTTTTCAAACGCTGAAGATCCGACTCAACGGCCTGCTGACGACGAAACAACAGAAGAGTGATGCCGGAGAGGCGGCATTGTCCGGGGCTGGCAAGTAACGACCCCGGTGATTCAACCATTCAAACAGGATCGAATCGATGCCCGAGATCGTCAGCTTGTCCCGTGCACAATCGATTGCGGCGGGTGGCAGATCACCCGGCCGTCGTCAGCCTTCCCATTTGTGCGTCTGAATTGCTGTCACGATGTCGGTGGCGAGCTTGACCGCCGCGACCCCGTCCTCGGCGGTGACGATCGGCGGGACGCCGGTCGCGACGCAGTGAAGAAAGGCCTCCAACTCGGCCCGGAGCGGCTCGACATCATCGACCAGGAGCGGCTCGACCTTGACCAGTTCGCCGAAGTCGATGTTGGCCATTTGGGAAAGATCGTCCACATCCTTGTCTTTTGCCAGCGCGAGAATATCGAGGTTCGCATCTCGCTTTATGACAATTCCCGTTTTGCGCTGATAGTCCACCGAGAGATAGGCCGTCTCACTGAAGACGCGAAGGCGGCGATCGGTCTTGAGTGCCAATCGTGAGGCAGCGAGGTTTGCAACCGCCCCGTTGCCGAAAACAACGCGAGCGTTGGCGACGTCTTCGTGCCCGGCGAGCACATTCACACCAACGGCATCGATGCGTGCGGGTGGCGATTTGACGAGATGCAGAACGATGTCGATATCGTGAATCATCATGTCCGATACGACGCCGATATCGGCCGAGCGAAAGCGAAAAGGGCTGATCCGGGTGGTTTCAATGTACTTGGGCAAGATATCAAGTCGCGACAGGGCGCGCACGACGGGATTGAACCGTTCCGTATGACCGACGGTGAGGAGAGAACCGGTGCGACGCGAGCAATTCAGCATGGCCTCGGCATCTTCGACCGTTGGGGCGATGGGCTTTTCGCAAAGCACGGCGATACCGCGATTCAAAAGTTGTTCCGTAAGTCGGCGGTGGTGAATCGTCGGGACCGCCAGACTGACTGCCTGGACGACATCGGGCAGTTCGTCGATGGAGCGGATTGGCTGGGTGCGATACTCTGCCGCGCACTTGCCGGCGCGATCAAGGTCGTGGTCGACAATGGCGATGAGCTCGGCCTGAGGCAGTTCGGAGTAGATTCGCGCGTGGTGGCGGCCCATGTGGCCGACGCCGACGACGGCGACGCGCAGTGGATTTGAACTCACGCGGGATCGCTCCGCATCACGCCGAGATCGGCGGGATTGAGGTCATTGACGACGGCGTTTTTTTCATCACGCTGGTAAAATCGCGGCTTGGGCTGGGTTCCGTCGCGTCGAAGGGACTCCAGATACCGGCCGTGTACACCTTTGTGAATGGAACGATCAAGGAACTCGAGCATATAGCGGCAGTGCTCGTCACTGAACTTGCGAGCTTCCGCTTCGCGGAGGCGCTTAGCCAGTGTCGCGGCGACGTCACTCTCCTTGCGGCGCCAGGGGAATAGACCGTACAGGCTTCTGGCCCTGAATTCGTTCGGAATCTGGCTTTTTCGCGGATACAGAATCTTGGTCAATTCGCGGAGCTGCTGTACGGATGCCTCCGGGAATCCCCAGCGGGCGAGTCCCTTGACATTCACGCCCTGGATGATTCCGTCATAGCCGTAAATCACATAAGGCGGCGTGTCCGCGGTGCAGCGAGCTGCGCCCGTGATGAAGCAGTTGCGGCCAAGCGTGACGAACTGTTGGACGCCGACGAGTCCGCTGATTACGACGCGGTCCTCAATGTGGACGTGCCCGGCGATCTGCACAAGGTTTGACAGAATGCAGTTGTCGCCGACGACGACGTCGTGAGCCAGGTGCGAGCCAACTTGGAACTGGTTGCCGTTTCCGATCCGAGTGACGCCACCGCCGACTTCGGTGCCGGTGTGGGCGGTGACGGATTCTCGAAAGATGTTGTTATCGCCAATGATCAGCTCGGTATCAGCGCCGTCATATTTGAGGTCCTGCGGGGCGGCACCGATGACGGACTGGGGATAGAACGTATTGCCGGCGCCGATCCTCGTCTTTCCGAGAATCGTGACGCTGGCAAGGAGCCGATTACCCGGCCCGAGGCGGACCTTCGGACCCACGTAGCAACCCGGGCCGATCTCGACGTCCGAAGCAACTTCGGCACGGGGATCAATGGTGGCAGTTGGGGCGATCTTGCTCATTCAACATTTCTTAACGATCGCGAACTGGACAATGGCCGCGCAGGGCCGGCGTGCCGATCACGGCACACCCTGTCTAAAGCGCGATTGGCTTACGCACCCGTCTCCGCATCAACAAGCATAAACTTTATCTCAGCCTGGGCGACGAGGGAACCCTCGACAGTCGCCTCGGCTCGGACATGCCCCGTCCGGGCCTTGACTCTAAGCGTTTCCACTTCCAAAACCAAGCGGTCTCCCGGAACGACCTGCCTGCGGAATTTGACATGGTCCATGGAGAGCAAAACCGCGATTTTTCCGGCGTGCTCCAGCTTTTGGGAAAGCAGAATGCCGGCCAGTTGGGCCATGGCCTCGATTATTAACACGCCCGGCATGATCGGCTGGGCCGGGAAATGGCCCTGAAAAAACGGCTCGTTGATGGAAACGTTCTTGATTCCGACCGCCCGGCGGTCCCCATGGATTTCGAGGACGCGGTCGATCAGCAGGAACGGGAACCGGTGCGGCAGTATCCGATGGAGTTGCGTCGAATCAATCGCGGCTTTGGAGCCGATTCGTTCGTTCCGGTTTCTTCGTTCAACGGCCTCCAGGAGCTTGCGGACCAGCTCGTGGTTCAGGGAATGGCCGCTGCGGGTGGCGATGATCTTGCCGTAGAGCGGTCTTCCGGCCAGGTAAATGTCCCCGATGAGGTCAAGAATCTTGTGGCGAACACATTCGTCCGGGAAACGAAACTGATTTCCGATGACGCCCTGCGGCCCGATGACGACGACATCGGCATAGGTGAGGTGCTTTCCGAGGCCGGCCGCCTGAAACTGACGGGCTTCTTCTTCGAGCAGAAACGTTCGCGCGGGCGCGATCTCCTTGCAGAAGGAATCGTGGGTAACCCGGACCGCCAGAAACTGCCGTGGAATGGAAGACTCAGGCCCGTAATCGAGGTCGTAGAGGATGTCGAGGGAATCTGACTCGGTCGGCACCGCGATTAGTTCGGCGTCGCCTTCAGAAACGCGGATTGTGTCGTTGATTCGAATCGGGCGGCGAGGCGTTTCCTGCGTTCTGATTCCGGCAGACTCTATCGCATTGACGAATGAGAGGCTGCTGCCGTCGCCGCCGGGTAATTCGCCGCCTTGCATCTCCACGTCAACATTGTCGATGCCCATGCCATGCAGTGCGGCCAGACAATGCTCGACGGTTTCGACGGCGAGCGTTCCGTTGCGGAGGGCTGTGCGACGAGCGCGTTTGGTGACATTTGAAACATGCGCCTTGATTCGGGCGGAGGCGGCGCCATCGAGGCGCACGAAAGTGACGCCGGAATCGGGTGCCGCCGGCTTGAAGCGGACAACCACATCCTCACCGGTGAAAAGCCCGCGCCCGCGGACTTCGGCATGGGAATCAATCGTTTGTTGCGCCGTCAAGTTCCTTCACTCGTTTTTCGAGTGCCGCAACTCGTTTGAGGAGCTGCGGCAGCTCTCGGGCAGCAGCGATTTCCCGCAATGCGGCACGGTGCTCCTGAGCCGGATTTCCAAGTACCGTCTGACCGCTATCCACGTCCGCCATGACTCCGGTTCTCGCCGCGATCTGCGCTCGATCCCCGAGTGTGATGCCGTCTCGAATTCCCGCCTGGCCGCCGATCACCACACCCGTACCGGTTTGCGCGCTGCCGGCGATCCCACACTGGGCGACCAGAATGCTCAACGGACCCAGTTGGACATTATGAGCGATCTGAACGAGGTTATCAATCTTGCACCCACGGCCGATGCGCGTGGGTCCGAGCTTGCCGCGATCCACGCAGCAATTGGCCCCGATCTCCACATCGTCGTTGATTTCGACCGTCCCAATATGCTTCAGTTTTCGGTGTTGTCCACCACGAAATATGTACCCGAAGCCATCGGCGCCGATCACGGTTCCGGCGTGGATTATCACCCTGCGGCCGAGGGTGCAGGAATCGTAGATGACACATCGGGCGTGTATCACGCTGTCTTCGCCGACGGTGACATGACGGCCAAGGCTCACGCCATTGTAGATCGTCACCCTCGCGCCGATTCTGGTATACGGACCGATCACCGCGTACGCACCGATTCGCGCACGTTCGCCGATGGTGGCGGACGAATGAACAATCGCGGTCGGATGAACGCCTTCTGATGGCGCATCGAGTTCGACATAGAATGCCTCAAGCACGTCAGCCACGGCGGCATCGGCATCCTGAACGATCATGCCCCGCGGATGCGCGGCGACCAACTCGGCCGGGCCGATGACCGCACCGGCGCGTGTAGTTGCCAGTTGCGTCGCATACTTCGCGTTCGCGATCCACGTCACGCAGGTTTCATCCGCTTGCGACAATGTCGCCACCCGCGAAATTCGGTTATGGCCATAGTCGCCGGCACCTGCGAGCGTCGCTCCGCAAAGGGACGCGAGTTCGGCGATCGTGAACGATCGTTGTTCTATCATCGTGGTTTGAAGTTCCTTCCTAGTTCCCGGATTCGCTGGGAGGCGACAGTTGCTTCTTGCCGCCGGCGGCACGGTACGCCTCGTTGATACGCCGGATCACCTCATTCGTGATGTCGATATTGGGGTCGGCGTGGACAACCGCCCGCTCCTGGATCATTCGACGGATTGAAGCGAGCGACTGATCGGTGTCGTCGGGGCTGAACGCCTTGTACTGGAGAACGACGGAGTGGCCGCGCTCATTGGCAATCTGTCCGACGATTTTCGACGCCTTTTCATACACGATTTTTGTCCAATCGAACTTCTGGGCTTCGAGGTCCTGCTCTTTCACTTTCAGCCAGACATTCGCCTCCGTGCCGAGCCGGATCAGGTCCCGGCGCCGCTGATGAAAGTCTGGCGTGCCGGGCTGGAAGGCGCTTAACTCTATTTGCTTATCCTCGATGACCTTTTGCCGTGTTTTGGCCTCGGTCTGAACGTCTACCTCCTGTTTTCGAAGGACTTCGTTCAGGTCTCGGATCTGCTCGCATTCGTTAAAGATGCGAACGAAGTCAACGATCGCGACCGGACCGGCGGTTGTTGCGGCAGATGGCTGATCCTCCGGTCCGCCAAGGGTTTGGGCG
Organism: Phycisphaerae bacterium; assembly: GCA_019636475.1. Classification (NCBI taxonomy): domain Bacteria; kingdom Pseudomonadati; phylum Planctomycetota; class Phycisphaerae; species Phycisphaerae bacterium. The sequence continues at coordinate 497,634 of JAHBXN010000003.1, read as the reverse complement.
GCCCATGCGGACACCCCGGTCAAGACGATCACCACAAACAAGGCCGTGGAATTCGATTTCGACATCTTTGTGCTCCTGACAAGCGTTCATGACGCCTCTGTAATCAGAGGATATTTCCCTATTCTGATGCGGCCCGCGCTGAAAGCAAGCGCAACGGCGAACGGCGGAATTCCAGCCGGGAAATCGATGGCTTGAGTCGATGTGCCTCAGGCTAATCAAATCGGACGACAGCTTGGGTGGGGGATCAAGGCGATATGGGCTCAAGCACGCGATGTTATCCGACTGTCGCAGGGCGGAATTGATCGCGGGACGCCGCTTGATAGGCACGCTTGAGCTTCGACGATGTTCTTACTTTGCCGCACCGGCGCGACGGGCGGTCCGATTCTTGGCAAACGACGGACGCGTGTCGTCTGGGCGGCAGAAATTACCTGGTCCCGATTCCTGTTTCATTGGACTTGAATCAACAACGATTGACTCAACGCACTGAGTCTAAATCCGCAATCGCCAAATAATGAACTATTCCATGTTTCGTTATAAAGCGCGGCGGTCCGTGAAACGATGAAGCGATGAACAGCCGTGGTCGATCGACACTGGATCGGCCCGGAAGTGATTCGTTGGCGTTCATCGCAGGAGCCGTCAGCATGTCAACCGCACTGGCCGAACCGAAGCAGAAAGTACCTCAATCAGACAAATCCATCGGACCGACGGATGCGGCGATTTCCGGCTCGTCCGCGAACGCCTCCAATGGGAACGGGGCAGGAACCACGCAGATCGTCGGTTTCAGGATTGGCAACGAAGAGTACGGGGTGGACATCATGCGCGTGCAGGAGATCATCCTGCTCGGCCACATCACCAAGATGCCCGAGGTGCCGGACTATATTCGCGGGCTCATCAATCTGCGCGGTCACGTGATTCCGATCGTAGACCTTCGGACCCGATTCGGTCTGCCGCGCGGTCAATCCGATGAACACACCCGAATCATCGTGGTCAACGTCGGAGACAAGACGATGGGGATCGTCGTCGATGCCGTCAACGAGGTGCTGCGGATCGGGGCGGAGCAGCTCGAGCCGGCTCCGTCGAGTATTGCGGGCATCGATCACGCTTACATCAAGGGATTAATCAAGTTCGAATCCAAGCTGCTGATTCTTCTCGACATTCACGCGATCCTGACGCGCGAAGACGATGCTCAGATTGATAAGGCGGCCGGCAAAGCGGGTCAGTAACAGGCGGGTTTCAGCCCGACTCGGTCGGGTTGTTCATGAATAGTCGATTGTTCAACACGGGCACGAATAAACGAGGCGTCAACATGGCATCTGATAAGAGCAAGACAACGGGCGGGATCAAGAATCGGTTTTCAGGTTTCGTGACGGGATGCGGCGACATGTCGACCGCCTTCACGCGCATTCAAGCGGTGGTGGACGGCCTCGGCGCCAATGTGCTCGTGGCCGACGCCGATCGAAAGCTGATCTACATGAACGAGCGGTCGGAATCCTCGTTCCGCAGCATCGAAGAAACCTTCGAGAAGGAACTCGGTTTGTCTGTGACCGAGATCATCGGCGCCTCACTCGATCGCCTGCACGGCGACCGAGCCAGAGAATACCAGAAGCAGCTCTCGAATCCCCGCGGTTTTCCCGTCAAGACCGACGTCAAGCTGGGCGCCACCACGCTATCGCTCGAGACCAACGTGTTCCGCGATGAATCCGGCGAGGTTGCCGGCTACGTCGTGACCTGGGAAGACGCCACGGAGGATTTCGGACTCAAGGAGAAGTTCAACGATTACTCGAGTCAGATGAAAGCCCTGGATCTGACGCAGGCCATCATCGAATTCGAACTCGATGGCACAATTATTACCGCCAATGAGAATTTCCTGAAGACGCTCGGATACTCGCTGGACGAGATCAAGGGCAAGCACCACCGGATGTTCGTTGAGCCGACTTATGCCGGCAGCGCGGAGTATGCCGAGTTCTGGCCGACGCTTGCTCGTGGCAAGTATTTCTCAGGCGATTTCAAGCGCCTCGGCAAGGGCGGCAAGGTCGTATGGATCCAGGCATCCTACAACCCCATCTTCGACCAGAACGGCAAGGTCTGCAAAGTCGTGAAGTATGCGATGGACGTGACCTCCAAGAAGCTGTCGGAATTCGAGGCCCAGAAGATGGCCGCGATGATTACCAACGCGCCGATTAATATCATGCTGGCCGACAAGGATCTCACCATCACCTATGTTAATCCGGCGACGGTCAAGGCGCTCGAGCCGATCAAGCACCTGCTGCCGATTCCGATTGACAAGATCGTCGGAGCGAACGTCGACGTCTTCCACAAGAATCCCGCGCATCAGCGAAACATCCTGTCCAATCCCAAGGCTTTCCCTCATCGCGCAGTAATTTCTCTCGGCGAACAGAAACTCGATCTGCTTGTGAGCGCGATTTACAACGCAAACGGCGATTACCTTGGCCCCATGGTCACATGGGAGAACATCACAGCCAAATTGGCAATGGAAGCCGAGCAGAAGCGCCTGACTGAGGAGAACGAACGAAATGCCATGGAACTGCGGGCGAAAGTCGACGAACTCCTCACCAGCGTTCAGTCGGCGGCTGCCGGCGATCTGACCACCGAGATCACCGTCTCCGGCGAGGATCCGGTCGGCCAGCTCGGTGAAGGCCTGCAGCGCATGATCAGCTCACTGCGCGACATCATCGTTCAGATCGCCGAATCAGCGGAGCAATTCACGGAAGGCGCTCGTGTCGTGGCCGAAGGCTCGACCTCGTTGTCCGATGGAGCGCAGACCCAGTCGGCGAATGTTGAGCAGATGTCAGCATCGATCCAGGCGCTGAACAAGATGATCCAGACCGTCGCCGATAACGCGAAAAACGCCAACGACGTCGCAAAGCAGACGAGCACGCGTGCGGAAGACGGGGGCGCGGCGGTTCAGAAAAACATCGAGGCCATGAAGCTGATCGACAAGTCCGCCGAGCAGATTGCAGAGATCATCGGTGTCATCAGCGAGATTGCCGCACAGACCAACCTCCTTGCTCTCAACGCGGCAATCGAAGCTGCCCGCGCCGGCGAGCATGGCCTGGGTTTTGCGGTCGTTGCCGATGAAGTGCGAAAGCTGGCGGAACGGTCGAGTCAGGCCGCAAAGGAAATCACGACACTCATCAAGGAATCGACTCAGCGCGTGAAAGAGGGCGCGTCGCTCAGCGAACAGACCGGCGAGGCGCTCAAGAAGATCATTGAAGGTGTCGCCGAGACAGCCAACGGCATCGCTCAGATTGCCAATGCCACGGGCGAGCAAGCGTCGACCGCCAACGAAGTGAAGGTTGCCATTGAGAACGTTGCGTCGGTGACAGAAAACAATGCGTCCGCCGCCGAGGAAATGGCGGGCTCGTCCGAGGAATTGTCCGGACAGGCCCTGCAATTGAAGGAACTGGTTGGCGCATTCAATGTCGGTTCGACGACCGGTTCGAAAAAGCCCGCGCCGGGTCCGTCCACCAACTCTTCCAAGGTCAAGGGCGTTCGTCAGCCCGCGCCGGCCGGCGCGCGGTAAGGCAAGAGTTGGTAATTGACTGAACGGAATCCCGCACCGGTCGCCGTCGTACTGAATGCGGCGGCGACCGGATGCGCCCGAGCAACCGTTGTCGGCGAAGAAATATCCGGCAGAGGTGAGAATCCAAGTGGACCTCGTGAAGTTGACAGAAGAAGAATTCAAGCGGTTCGCGAAAGTGATCTATGGTCACACCGGAATCCATCTTGAAGAGAGCAAGCTCAGTCTGTTGAGCAATCGTCTCCGGAAGCGCCTTCGAGCGCTGAACCTGGAGTCCTTCGACGACTACTTCCGACTGATTCAGTCGCGCAAGGGTTTCGAACAGGAGGAGGCCCACTTCCTCTCCGCGGTCACGACAAACGAAACCTACTTCTTTCGCAATGATGCGCTGTGGCGAAGCATGAAGGATGAATTGATCCCGTCCTTCGTCCGGCAAAAATCGGAGGGAGAGCGTTCCATTCGAGTATGGAGCGCGGCCAGCAGCACCGGGGCCGAAGCGTACACGACCGCGATCATGTTTCGCGAAAATCTGCCGGATTTCGATTCATGGCGAATCAGCATCATCGGCAGCGATATCAGCAAAAACGTGCTCGATCAGGCGCGGGAAGGTCTGTACACCGACTACGCGGTTTCGCGCACGACACCGGACCGGGTGAAAAGGTGGTTTGATCGAACATCCGGCGGATATCAGGTGCGCGACGAGCTCAAGAGCCTCGTCAAATTTCAGTTTCACAACCTGCGAGATCGTTTTCCCGGCGCCAGGTTCGATCTTGTCTTCCTGCGCAACGTGCTGATGTACTTCGATCTTGAAATGAAGAAAACCGTGCTTCGCAATGTAATCGACGCGGTGGCCCCTGGAGGCTACCTGATCATTGGTGACGTCGATCCCATACGGACCATTCCGGAACTCAACCAATACATGACGCTGGATTACCTGCGGCCCGGCACCTATTGGCGACCGGCCGCCGGCCAGTCCGGCGCACAAACGAGAATGAATCTGGTGAACGCGTGAGCGACTACGTCCCCGAAATATCAGATGAGTTGATGGCCGGGTTTCTCGACGAAGCGCCGGAATACCTCGAGATGCTGGACGCGGGCCTCCTCGAATTCGAGGAGAAAACCAAGACCAGTCACATCTCAATGAGCGAGCCCTCGGATCAGGCGCGAATGAACGAAATGTTTCGTGCCGCCCACAGCCTCAAGGGACTGGCGGCAGCGATGGGCTTCGACAAGATTCGAGAGCTGACCCATCGAATGGAAACGCTCTTCGATCATGTTCGCATGGCCAAACGCGAACTGGATTCGGTTACGATTGAGACACTCTTCGGTGTATTCGACACGCTCAAGGCGCTCATCAAGGAACTCTCTGATTCCGGGTCGGTGCCGGTTGCGATTGAAGTTTCGCTCAGCCGTCTCGATGCAATCCTCAACTCTCCCGTCGATTCCAAGCCTCGTATCGCGTCCGATGCATTGGTCGATCCTGAGCCGCAGTCCGCCTCAACCTCCGCTGCCCGGATCGGGACTGTCGAGTCCGCGGGCAAGCGTGCCGCCCCGACGCGATCGACGCCTGTCATGGCATCGACCCCGGCCGCTCTGCCGACGGAAGCAATCAGCGCAGGAAGCATGGTCTTCGAAAATTCTGAATTGGCGCAGCTGTTCATCGAAACGACGCTTGAGACGCTCGATGAGTTGAACGAGCGCCTCTTGACACTTGAGACGTCGAGTGGAGATCTCGACGCGATCAACGACGTCTTTCGATGCGCTCACAACATCAAGGGCGCGGCCGGCGCTGCCGGTTGCATGGCGCTGTACCATCTGACTCATGATATGGAGTCGGTGCTGGACCAGGTTCGCAAGGGCGCCTTGATCCTGGACGAACCGCTGATGCAGGCGGTCTTCGGCGCGGTTGATCGAGTCCGCGCAGACATCCTGTTGATGAAGCAGGACTGTTTCTCGGAACTGACGGTCGATGGCACCGTGGGAGTATTTGATCGTTGGCTTGAACGGTCATGCGAGCCCGACGCGACGTGCGCTGAAATCCAGATGTGCGACCAGTTGCCAACGGCCGAGTCGGCGTCGGCAGCCGGCGACGACATCGTAACGCCGTCAGGAGATGTTGACAGAGCCTGCTCACCGGAAATCGTCGAGCCTACGGTAGGAGAAATCCAAGACGATGCGACTGGCGATGAGTTCACCGCCGTCGTCACCGTGGTGTTTCCAAGCGATTTTGTCGAGAGCGAGATTCAGTCGTACCTGATTCATAACAAGCTGCGAGAAGTCGGAGATGTGCTTGCGACCTCGCCTGATGTAGAGAGCCTTGACGGCACCCAGACTCTGGATCGCATCACGTTTACCGTCCGCACGTCCATGCCGTCTCAAGAGCTCAAGCGATGCATCGAAGCCTATCACGCTCAGTCCGTGACAGTCGTTCGCGAAGGTGAGGTTCAGTCGCAAGGTGCACAATCCTGTCAGGAATCGGCCGACAATCAGAAGAGTGCTGTTCCGCAGGCTGAGACGAAATCCACCGCGCCGGTCAGTGCGGCCTCGCCGGACCTGGTAAATTCGAACCGGCCCGTCGCCCGCGCAACCGGCGCGACGGCGAGGGCGACAGGCGCCGGTGAAGATTCGTCCGCGAAGCCGCCGACGGAAACAGGCGGCGTCAAGACGCCTGCCAAAGTGGGTGAGACGATTCGGGTAGACCTTGAGCGCCTGGATCAACTGATGAACCTGGGTGGGGAGCTTGTCATCAATCGCGCACGGCTCTCACAGATTCACGGGCGACTGGATCCAATCTTCCAGGGGCAGAATCTGAACTACCTCATCGATGACATCGGAGATCGACTCGGGCAGTTGGAGGCCGGTCTCGGACAGGCGAAGGCAACACCGCGCGACGCCCGCACGCTGGACGAAATTCGCGAGGGACTGCTTCACGTGTCACTCGATTTTGATCAGGTGCGAAGCGCGATTCAGCGAATGCACGAAGGCCGGACGGCCATGAACGACTTCTCGGAAGCGCTCCACGCCTTGACGCGCGTGTCCGACGGCATGCAGAAGCGCATCATGGAAACCCGGATGGTGTCGGTCGGTCCGCTCTTTCAACGGTTTAAGCGAGTCGTTCGCGACATCGCAAAGTCGACCGGAAAGAACGTCGAACTCGTGATTCGCGGTGAATCCACCGAACTCGACAAGCGAATGATCGATGAACTGGGCGATCCGCTGACCCACATGATTCGAAACAGCGTCGATCACGGCATCGAACTGCCGGCAGACCGAATCAGCGCCGGCAAGCCCGAGGTCGCCACGGTGACGCTCGATGCCTACCATCGCGGTCGGCACATCTGCATTGAGATCAAGGACGACGGTCGCGGGATCAATGTTGATCGGATACGGCGCAAGGTTCTTGAACGCGGCCTGGCGACCGCATCTGACGTTGAGCGAATGCCGGACAAGGAACTCATACAGTATATTTTCAAGCCGGGCTTCTCGACCGCGGAGAAGGTCACCGATCTGAGCGGCCGTGGCATGGGCATGGACATCGTGCTCAGCAAGCTGGACTCAATCAACGGTACCGTCGAGGTCGACACGGTCGAAGGTCAGGGCACCATATTCACCATCAAGCTGCCGCTGACGCTGGCCATCGTGACGGCATTGATCGCGCGGATCGGCGAGTTCGTTTATTCAATTCCGCTCGATTCCGTGGCCGAGATCATTACCGTGTCGAGATCGTCGCTTCAGTCGATCCAGCGAAAGCGCGTGGTGCGTGTACGCGATCGTGTGATCCCGGTTGCGCTGTTCGAAGAAGTATTCAGCGTCGGCTCGAACGAAATGCGGACAGTCGCCCGTCGTGAGCCGCAGATCACGCTTGTCATCATCAAGTCGCAGGGCGAATCCATCGGCCTTGTCGTGGACGAATTAATCGGTCAGGAAGACGTGGTGATCAAGAGCATCGCCGAAAACTTCCGAAACATCGCGGGTGTCACGGGCGCATCGATCATGGGCGATGGCACGGTCTCACTGATTCTCGATGCAGCCTCGCTGATGACGATGTTTGTCTCCAAGTCCGGCGAAAATCCGGATCGAGAGTGGAGCGAGGACGGGTCGGTCGTGACGCGAAGTGCCCACATGCCGGCTTTAGCGGCGGCAGGACAACCGGAAGCGGGCGTCGCTCCGATCGTTGCCTCGTCCGGGTCCCAATCTCTAAGTCGGAAACAGGAGCTCGAACATGCCGGTTGCGCTTGAATCGAAACAAGCCGAAATCGCTGACGCCCTGCGAACCGTCGCAATCAACAGCGCATACAACGCATCGCGAGCCCTGTCGAAGTGGTTCAAACGCGGCGTCCGCCTGACTTCAGACGGCTTCGCGACGATGCCGATCGCCGATGTCGCCGGCTGCGCCGGTTCGCCCGATGCAGCGGTCGTGGCTGCGCATCTGCGCCTTGAGGGTGATTTGACGGGCGATGTCTTGCTGGTGTTTCCAGAGATGGCAGCACTTCGGCTTGTCGATTTAATGATCGGCGCCTCCGAGGGAACGTCAAAAGCCATCGGCGAGCTTGAGGCATCCTGCATCCAGGAAACCGGTAACATCGTCGGAAGCTCGTTTACCAATTGCATTGCGAACTGGCTGCGTATCGGCTGCATTCCAGCCGCGCCCACCGTCGTCCACGATCTGGCATGCGCGGTAATTGAACCACTTCTGATCGGCCAGGCCACAAACGGTGATGAAGCGCTCGTATCCACAACCGAGTTTGAGCTGGACGGACGTCAGATGGAGTGGTACTTTCTGTTCCTTCCATCGGCGGAGTCGATGAAGATCATGCGGAGTCGCTCCTCGGAAGAGGAACTTCGCAAGAATGCGCTCCACACGATCGCAATCAACGGAGCGTTCGACGCGTCGCGGGCCATGTCAAAGTGGCTGCACCGCGGAGTCAAGCTGACGACTGAAGGTTTTGAACGCATCCCGCTGAGCCGGATATATGATCCGGATCGAGCCTCCGATAGCGTGGTCGCGCTGCATCTTGAGCTATCGAGCCAATTGCACGGTCACTCGCTCATGGTGATGTCCCGCACCACAGCCTCCGAACTCGTCGATATTCTGATGCATCAGCCGCCGGGGACGACGTGCACGCTGGATGAGATGGGACGTTCCTGCCTTCAGGAAACCGGCAATATCATCAGCAGTTCGTTCATTAATAGCTGGGCCAAATGGCTGGAGATTTCGAGCGAGCCGCAGCCACCACAGATCTATGAGGACATGCTGGGTCCGATCATGCAGTCCGTTATTGTCGAACAGGCACAGGTCAGCGACGAGGTTTTCTTGGCCCGGACGTCCTTCACAGTGGATGGTCGGTGGCTGGACTGGGAGTTCTATCTGCTGCCGACGCCGTCATCGCTTCGATTGATTGAAATGTCATTAAGTTGAGGTGTTGGCAGAATTGTCCGATTGATGGTTGAGGGTCGAGAGCGTGGTCCATTCCATCGGTATCGCAGGATTGAAGGTCGTCGCCGCGCCGGAAACAGTCCGAACGGTTCTCGGCTCCTGCGTCGGGATTGCGGTTTATGATCCCGTTGCCAGAGTCGGCGGCATGGCACATGTGCTGCTGCCTTCTTCGCTTCTCGGGCATGGCGATCGGGGCAAATTTGCAGATACGGCCGTTGATTGGCTGCTCGACGAAGCCGTCAGCTTCGGATGTGACAAACGCCGGCTCGTTGCGAAGATCAGCGGTGGGGCATCTATGTTCGGAAGCCAGGTCGACAACGGCATCGGCGAAAAAAATATCCGCGCGGTCAAGGAACGGCTCTCGCGGCATTCCATTCGGCTGGCGGCGGAAGCGGTCGGCGGGACGAGAGGACGGAAGATGCTACTGGATCCGGCAACCGGCCGGGTTGAGGTGCAGATCATCGGTTCGGAGCCTGAGATCATCTGAATCTCAAGCCGTTGGGAGGATACTCGGTGCCAACGAAAGTACTGGTTGTGGATGACGCAGCGTTCATGCGGCACATGATCAAAGGCATTCTCACGGAGATCGGCTGCGAGATCGTCGCCGAAGCAGTGGATGGTCAGGATGCCTGCGAGAAGTACGCTGCGAGCAAGCCCGATCTTGTGACTCTTGATCTGATCATGCCGAGGAAGGGCGGACTCGAAGCGCTGAAGGAGATTCGGGCGAGCGACCCGGCCGCCAAGGTTGTAATCATCTCGGCGATCGACCAGCGTCAGCCCCTGATGGAGGCGCTGAAGCACGGCGCTGCCGATTATGTTGTAAAGCCATTTGAAAAAGATCGCGTGCAGGAAGCAATTTCGCGCGTGATCGCCGGCTGACCCGTAAGAAACGACTCAGTTCGCCGACATGACACGCACGAAATCCGTTGAGTGAGGATCGAGCATCCCGTCTCGCTGAGCAGAGAACCTTTACGTCCTCCGGGCCGCCAGGCAGACATGTCCACTCGTGTGCTTATCATTGACGATTCCGTGTTCATGAGAAGCATGCTGAAAAGCGCGCTCACCGATGCAGACAACATCGAAGTTGTCGGCACGGCAATGAACGGCCTCGACGGCTACGAGAAGATCAAAAACCTCAAACCGCACGTCGTGACTCTTGATGTCGAAATGCCGGGAATGGACGGCATTGAACTGCTCCGGCGAATCATGGCTGAGTCGCCGTTGCCGGTCGTCATGGTCTCCACAAAGACTCAGGCCGGAGCGAGAGCCACGATTGATGCGCTACGTATCGGTGCGGTGGAGTGTGTCGCCAAGCCGCTCGGAGACAAGTCCGCGACGCTGGAATCATTCCGGCAGCGCGTCATCGACGCCGTGAATTCGGCAGCCTCAAGCAATCGTACGTGCCTCGGGCGGAAATGTGATCCGATCGTCGGCGCGCCGGCTGTCGCGGGCTATCCGAGCGATCTCGTGGTTGCAATTGGGATCAGTGCGGGCGGTCCGGCGACATTGCACGAAATGATCCCCGCGTTGCCGAAGGAGTTTCCGCCCCTGGTGATCACACAACATATGCCCGCCGGATTCACGGGACCCTTCGCGCAGCGATTGTCCGAGGGCAGCAAGCTGAATGTGAAAGAGGCGGCTGAAGGTGATGAACTGCGATGCGGCTGCGCACTGATCGCGCCAGGAGATCGGCACCTGCGAATCAAGCGACAGGGGAGCAGGCTCGTCGCGACGCTTGACGACGGACCCAAGGTGTCCGGTTTTCGTCCCTCGGTCGATGTTCTTTTTGAATCGGTCGCTGCGACGGTCGCGGATCACGCTGTCGGAGTGGTCATGACTGGAATGGGCTGCGACGGATCAGTCGGAGTGCGCCTCCTGAAGGGAGTCGGCGCGCACACGATCGCACAAGACAAGGAAACAAGCGTCGTTTTCGGCATGCCCAAGGCGGCATTCGAAACTGGCTGCATCGATCATGTGCTGCCGCTACCACAAATTCCGCACGGCATGATTGCAGCCATTCGCGAGATCACCGCACGGGTAAGCTGTTTGGCGCGATGAGTCTTCAAAGACTCGTATTGATCGCAGGAGCTGACCGATCAGGTCGGCGAAATGCGGATGACGCGAGACGCCGTTTTCGCTCTCCGATCTACCGTGTGACTCCCTGACGCTTCAAACGCAACAGCAGCGGCAACGTGACAAGTCCGCAAAGCACTTCGAGTGAGCCGGTGAAAAAGAATGTGCTTTCATAGGCCGCCGCCGGGGTCGTCAGACTTGCGGCAACCGAGTAGATCGTGCCGGCTGACAACGGGCCGAAGATAAAGCCGAGCGAACCCGCGACGTTGAATCCGGTGAACGCTGATCCGCGCTGATGCGCCGGAGCGAGATCCGCACAGAGCGTCAGGTTCGGTGCAAACATCACGGCACTCAATACACCCGATAGAATCATCAACACGGAAAGCTGTGCCGGGCTGGCCAGTCCATACATCGAAAAAAGGATACCAAATCCGATTGAGCCAAGCGAAATCGTCCACACCCGGCCGAGGCGATCCACGAGCCATCCCGCAGGATAGACGAGCGCCGCAAACGGCAGAAGAAATCTGACCAGCGTTCGGCTGCGCTCCGACGGATCCATTCCGTGGACGTCCGCCAGGAATAGGCCGAACGTGGTGATGACCACACCCACGCAGAATCGATCGATGAACGCGTACAGATAGGCGACGAGCAAGCGGGGCTGTTCGCGAATCAGTCCGCATAGTCCGGTTCGCCTCACATCGGTCGGTTCGCGCGGCGGCTCCGCGACAATCAGGAATGCGAGAAATCCCATTGTTGCGGAGATCATTGCAGCGACGTGGAAGGTATACTCGTGCAGGTGCATCCACACCACGCCACCCAATCGGGTTCCGCACGCGGTCCCGAACATCATGAATGCTCCGACGATCCCCATCATCTGGCCGCGGCGCTGCGGCCCACTCCAGCGCGAAGCCAGTGCCATGAGCGTGCTCAACGCGAGGATGTGAGCAGCCCCTTCGACGAAGCGAAGGATCATGAAGATCGTTAGGTTTGGCGCGAATGACAGCAACGAGAGAAGGATTGCGTCTGTTCCGAGGGCTAGCGTCGCAATCACTCGTCTTGGATACCGGCTGTCCGCCAGCAGTCCGATGATCGGGCCAGCAAGGATCGCACCGATCATGTTGATCGACATGAATGCGTGAGACCAGAAGGGATGCGCGTCGAAGCGGTCTCCGACAAGTTCCTTCAATCCTGCCACGAGCATCGTGACGGGCACCATGCAGCCAAAGGTCAGGACCGAAATCGACACCACGCGCGGAAGTGAATAGCTTTCCGTGCGGCCCGCGCGGGCATAGGACAAGGCTGATTGAGGTACGATGTCGCTGGCGCTGCTGCACATTTTGTTCGCTCGATATCCTAGTCGGCACCCCAGTCCGACGAAAGCCGGATGGGACATAAGGTAGTATCGGCAAGGGACTGAGCGATTGCGGCAGGAGTTGTCGAAATTGTCGAACCGGACGACGCTCGACCCCGCATTTTCCGGAAGTTCGCCGGGGAAGCGGGCCGTCGGTGAGGCGATCGCAAAGCCGGTGCCCCGGGATTGGGCGACTTCAGACTCCAGCGGAGTGGAGCGCCTCGGCGGGTTCGAGGCTGGCGGGCCGCTCATCCGGATCGAAAACTGAATCGTTCTGGTAAGTGTCGATCGGCCTCTGTCTCGCGGCGTGCTGAGATGCAACCAGCCAGGAGACGGGCACTTCGTTCGAAGTGAGAAGGGCATAGGCCGTCGCCGCAAGGATCTTGAGATCGAGCCACGGCGTCATCCGACGCACATAGATCATGTCGTAATAAATCCACTGCTGGAAGTCGCCTTCATGGCGTCCAGAGCGACAGATCTGCCAGATTCCCGTGACGCCCGGCCGCACCGACAATCGGGCGCGTCGCCAAGGCACGCAATACTGGTTTTCTCGAAATGGCGAGGGACGGGGCCCCACCAGGCTCATATGCCCAGCCAGCACATTGAATAGCTGTGGTAGCTCATCGATGTTGTACTTCCGGAGGACCCGGCCGATTCTCGTCACGCGGGGGTCGTTCGTGATCTTGAAATGCGGTCCGTCAAGCATGTTCTGGCTTGCCAGCTTGCGCTGAAGTTCATGTGCGTCTGCTGTCATGGTTCGAAATTTCAGGCAGGGAAAAGGGTGCCCGAATCGGCCTTCGCGATAATGGATGAACATGAGCGGTCCGCGTGAATCCAGCTTTACGAGCACGGCCGCCACCAGCATCACCGGCAGGGCAAGCAGCAGTGCGACAAGCGTAAGCAGAATGTCCACGGCGCGCTTACACGCATGAGCCACGGGACCGATCGTGGCCGTCTCGGAAAGCTCAGGCGCGACGGCATCAGTCGGCATATCGTCGAAATCGGATTCCGGAGTCTGCATCGCGTTTCCCGCAAACATCCGGCCATCGCCACTCCATTCGTCCGCGTTCGCGCGTTCAATTTCGTCGGCGGTCCACCCGCAAGCGTTGAAGTGTTGGGAGTCTTGATCGTGGCCGTCATGCCGCAATTCGTTGACGACGATGCAATGTCGGGCGGTTGAACCGGTCGCCAGTTGAGCCTGCTGGCAAACGACTGCCTGGACGACATGCACGCCGGGGGCGAGTCGTGCACCCGCGCCGATCACCGCCGGCCCGATGATTGTGACATTATTTTCGATCATGCATCCGCCTTGGATGATGACCGGGCCGTGAAGGGTGGCGCTGGGATCCACGATGGCGCCTCGTCCGACGATCACTCCCGGCTGAAGGCGTGAGTAATCCGCAGGCACAGGACCGGCGATCAGTCGAGAGGTTTCCGCCTCACAGACGCCGAGATACTCACGCGGCAATCGCAGGTCGAAGATATCGGTTTCAACAGCGAAATCGCGCGCGACGACTCCGGCTGCCGCCAGTCGAGAAGGCAGATCGCTGACCGACGTGAATTCGATGCCTTCCATCGCGGCCACTGGAAGAATGGAGTGGGTGACCACGCCGCGCAAGCGGAGAGTCTGTGTGACGCCCGCGTACAGACGTCGAATTCGATGAACGCGTCCTGCGTGGTCGAACAGGACGCGTTCGCAGGCGTCGGTTCGATCCGCACCGACCGCGACGGAATGGATCGCACCGGGCAACCCCGTGACCTCCTTCCTGATCGCTGTGAGATTATGGCCGCATGCCGGCCAGTGGCTTGGCTCGATGAAGAGGAGCATGTCAGAGGGTTCGAGTGACAACAGGCTGCGCGGAACTTCATAGCGGCCCATCAGACGAATGCTGACGCCGGTTTTCGACTCGACGGATTCAAGATCAATTTCTGAAAGGCCGGAAGACGAATCACTCACGATCCAGACATCTCGTGAGCCTATCCGCGTCACCTGTTCGCAAAGGCGGCTCAGTACGGTGCCAGTGCCGAGCGGAAGGGACAGAATGGATTGCGCAGACCCGCGGCCAGGGCCCGCTTCGGGCTGTCGAGACTCGGTGATAATCGTGACAGTCAGCAATGCCGGACTCCTTGGATTTCTGATCGTTGCCGCGCCTGCGATTCGAATTCGAATTTCACCGGGCAGCGCGGCGACGTGGCGTGCGTTTGGCTCCTCGAATCAATCCAGGAAACGCCCTCATGCCAGGAGCACCTCGGTTTCCAGATATTGACGGCAGTAATTGTATGGGTAATACGCTGACCCGCCGTGAACGCCGACCAGCACCGAACCGAGCAACCTTGCGCCGGCCGCAGACAATCCCGCATAAGCTTCCAACGCATCATCGCGATTGGAGCCGGAGGAACGAAGTACCATGATCGCGCCATCTGAATTGGCGGCCGCAATGCGCGCGTTTGCCATCGAGAGCACAGGCGGACTATCTAGCAGTACGATGTCATAGGCCGAACGCCATCGCTGCAAACTTGCTGAGAAACCGCCCTGCGCGAGAACGTCGTTATCGTCCGAGCCGACGCGCTTTCCGACGGGCAGCACATCGAGGCCGGCGATATCCGTTGAAATAATCGCCTCATCGTCGCGAGCACGATTGGTCAGCACACAGCGAAGGCCCGGCCCGCGGGCTGCATCGAAGTGCCGGGTCACGGAAGGATGGATCAGGTCCACGTCAACCAGAAGGACGCGTCGGCCGATCACTGCCAGACTTCGCGCAAGCATCACGGCGATCGTCGTCTTTCCGGAATTCGCCTCGGGGCTGGTCACAGCCACCGCGCCACCGTGCCCGCCGAGTCGATGCAGGAGCATCGTTCGAATGATGCGGATGTTCTCATTCACAGCCTGGCCGAGCAGTGTGTCATCTCCCAGATTCAATACGTCGCGGGCATGAGGCAACTGGCCGAGGAATGGAGTTCCCATCGTCGCGTCGGACTGGATGTCACTCAATTCATGGATCTTCGGATCAATCCGCCCGCGCACATAGCCGACGCCCAACGCGAGGAGTCCCGACGCCAGAAGCGCGCAAGCGGACAGCAGCATTCGTCGGTCCGTCGATGGCTGCGCGCGAACAACTCCGGCTGATTGGATACTGACTCGCGCCGGCGCGTTGCTCTCCGTCTCCAGCGCATTCAGTCGATCCATCAACTCCTTCCGCATCGCTTTGCTTTCGTCGTACTGTTCCTCGGTGCGCGCAATCTCCTGGGCAAGCGCCTCGCTTGACGCCAGTTGGGCCTCAAGCTCCGCGATGGAATTCGAAAGCACTTCTTCGCGGTGATCAGGCGAACCCGTGGTTTCGGTCGAATCCAACGCGGTCAATCCCATGCGTTGCTCAGTAAGCCGCAGCATCCGTCTTGCCTGTTCCAAATCAGCCATCGCGGACTGCAAAGCCGGATGAGATTCACCAAACTGACGGCGCATCAAATCGAGGCGCTTCTTGGCACTGACAAATTCCTCCTGGTGGCGAAGCCACGATGCATCCGCCTGGACCTCAGGAGGAACCCGGTCCAGTCGAATATCGTCAAGCACATCCTGAATCACCAACCGCGCCGAGTCCGCCGTGGCCGGCACCGCCTCCGATGCGCTGACGTTCGAGCCGGCCGCGTCCATGGCTCGAACCCGGCGCTCCTGTCGAAGCAGCGAAAGCGCCGCCTTCCTGGAATTCAGCTCTGTCAACAGGCGCGTGCGGACTTCCTGGTGCAGTTCAGTGCCCATGCGCGCTGACAGGGAGTGCTTTTTCTCGAACAGCGTGTTGATGTCTGACTGCACATCATCCAGCTGCTTGCGAAGTGCAGAAAGGCGGCGATGTTCATTTTCGATCTGCAACGCGTCCCAGTATCGGCAATATGATTCAGCGGCCGCATTGACGAGCACCGCCGACTCGTCCGGGTCGTCCGTCTCGATCGTCATATCGACCAATTCGGTACCTCGGCGCACCGTCACGGCCAATTGCCGGCTCAGGCGATCGATCAGCCGGGTCGGACTTGCACCACCCTCGACGGCGGACTGGTACCAGTGCGTTGCCTTCACGTCATCGCGCTCAATGACGCGAGAAAGAACCTCATGGCTTTGCATCACTGAGACTTGCGTGTTCAAGTAGGATTGAAACAGTGGAACCGTCCCATTGTCTTCGGTCTTGTAAAGCACGCGCGGAATGTTGGACGCGATTCGAATCACGGCAGTCGATCCGTACTGCGGTTCGATAGAGGTCCGGATAATCGCCAGCGACGCGATTGCCGCCACGATAAAGACACTCAGGATCGTGCCCTTCCAGCGCAAGAGCGTGTGCAGTCCCGCGAGCCAGTCGTCGGAGTGGCCGTCAGCGACGGGCTGCTGGAAGAGGTCGTTTTCCGCCACTGCACTGATTGGTTTCAGTTCGCCGGTCCGTCGAAATCCGGGTCCGTGCGAAGTACCGGTTTCAATGCGGTTGTGGGCGTTTCGACCATTGTCCTGCTCCTGAGGCTGGGTTGAATTCGACACCATCAATGGATCCCCTCATCATGACCCGAATTCTGAAATAACGCCGACGCGTCGGACTGCGCTTTCGAAAGCCGGGCCAACGCCTCAGCCGATGCGTGAAGGCCTGAATGCACGCCGGATTAGATTGCCGGCTGATCTCGATCGATAATGTATTTGGCGCGTGATGTTGGCCTCTGCGGGAACAATCGAGCCGAAGGTCAGTATCGAATGATCCACATACGCCGATTCACCGACTGCCGCTGCGTTCCACAAAATGCTGCGGCAGATTTTGGATTCTCGCTTGATGCGACATCCTTCGCCGATCGATGTGGGGCCGACGATCATCGCGCCATCCTCAACCACCGTGTCGGCTCCGATGAGGACAGGGCCCAGCATGTGAACCCCGTCGCCAATCCGCGCCGTGTCATGAACGAGTGCGTCGGACCGGCGCTCATAGCAGCTAATCTCATTCGGTGATTCCAGCATCATGGAGAGCACGAACGCCGTCGCTCCAAAGCTTGTTGCCGCGCCGCTCACACGGGGCGCGATCGAGTCCACCGTATGGACCGCGATCGCTTCTCCCGCATCGTGCAGGCGCGGAAGCAGCATTTCCTTGATGTCCTGATAGCCCGTTGTTGAAATGAACCGCAGCGCCCGGCGTGAACAGATATAGACGCCTGTCGGCACAAGCGCCGGCCTCATCCTCGTGGATTGCTGAGTCTGATGTGCGACAATCGTAAAAGCCGCGCCGGCGGACGCATGATCCTCCAGAACGGACGGCAGATGAATTGATTGTGGAATGATCGTCCCATCCACAAGGACAAACGTGTCGGCGTCCATATCGCGCGCCGCATCGGCCGCGCAACCGGCGGGGCCGCGTGGCAGGTGGTCCTCGTAGAAGCTGATTCCGATCTCGTGCGAAGCGCCGTGCCCCAATCGCTGCTTCAGGAAGTGCGTATCGCTGTTCGCGCAGATTCGCACGTGCATGAGTTCTGCTGAACGCAGCCACGACAGCGGATAATCAATCAGCGGGCGATTGGCGATCGGAACCAGCGTGCGCGGGAGCCAACGCTCGAAGACCGACGGACGCCATTGGTGGGCGCCCGCCAGGATGATGGCGTGTACACCGAACGACATGCTTCTCCCCCAGGATCCCCCGCGTCGCGGCCTGATCTGCCGCGATCATCGCATGACTCACGGCGTGATTTTCGTCGAGGCCGATCGTTCCTGAATTCCTTCAAAGCCGTAATGTCGATTGTATTCGGGATCTCCGTCGGAAATCCTTGATCGTCCTCTATTCGGGCAGTATGCCCACATTCGCGTTGTTATGCGGACGCCTCGATTGCTCTCGCAGCCGGCGACCAGCGTTGTGGACACGGCACGATCGTGATAACGCCGGCTCACGAATCCAAGCTTTGTGCGTGGGTCGCCCACAAACAGGGAAACGCTCGTCGCCGGATCAAGCGCGATATCCAACTCACCCTCGGGCCGAACAAGGCGAATCAGGTGCGGATTCACTGTGAAGACCCGGCACTCCGGCGCGAAATGAAAATACTGACGAACCCGGTGCCTGTCGTTCCCGATAATCTCGTCAACGAGTTCAATCGACGCACTCTCAGTGTCGAGCCGAACGCTTCGGCGATGGATCGCCGGATGCATCAATCGACAGTATCCGTCGTGCTCCGCCGCCACGCCAGTCCGCAAATTGTCAGACGACCAATCGATCAGTTTCGTCGTCGCTCGCCGGCCCCAGAGAAACGATCCAAGAAGTTCGGACTGATTCTGGCCGTCGATCTCAATTGTGTTATGGGCCGCTGTGCCGCGGAAGTGGTTGCGCCAGTCCGGATGCGTGAAGTAGTCGAATGTTCCGGGATCCACCACGAAATTGGCGCCATTGATGCGAAGCGTGAACGACAGGGCATCGGCATGGCCGTGGGCCGCGATGGTCCCGAAGCCCAGTTCCCCCGCATCAAATGTGAGACTCAATGCCGGCCCGGCTGTATCCCGTGTGCGTTGAAGCAGGTAGATGCCGGTTCGAGTGAATGCCTTTGATTGGGCGCTTTTCGAATGAGACTCGGCCATCCGAATCACACTCGTCGCAGCGGATTCTCCAAGGAGAGTTTTCACGGTGCCTGTCGCGCGATCGGCCGCACTTGCCAGATCGGCGCGATCGAAAATCGATGCCCCGACCGCGAGCCACTCCCTCGGATCATGGCGATCCTCACCCAGATCGAGCACATAGCCGTCGTCGCAATCTCCCCAGAGTGGCATCGGTCCACCTTCAAGTAATGATCCGATGAACTCGTACATCCGCTCCAGCCGATTCCAGTATGACGCGGGAAAGGCTCCGTCGGTACGTCGTCCCACGACGCCTGCCAGCGTGAAGAATTGCATCACGAAGAGTTGATAACCGGTTGCCTGTTCTCGATGGCCACCGTCCTCATGCGTCTGACTGGCCATTTCGCCAATCAGAATTTGCCGCGCCTCGGAGCGCCACGTCGCCGCGCCACGGAGCCATGAGAAATAACTCGCGCCGATAAATACGCCTGCCGCTTCACCGATCAGGTGGTTATTCGCCGATGAGAATCTCGAGTACTTCCGCGAGACGTCCCAGAGATGACGATAAACTGATTCGCTGATTTGCCGCCCCAGCGTCGCATCAATTACCTCTGCCGGTCGAATTAGCTCGATTGCCCACACCCAGTTGATCAGCCGAATCGCCAGTTCGAGCGGGCTGCGCCAGTTCATTCCACAACCGAAAGGGCACTGGTCCAGCCAGCTTTTAAGCTGAGATGCCACTGCCAGGGCATAGCGACGGTCGCCGCTGGCCGCGTAGGCGCGCCCCAGAACCACAAGATGATGATGCCGGCTCAGTTCCCAGACCCATTTACAATCTCCCGTCACGGAAAAATCGCGGTAGTCGATCGCCGCGGCGAAAACCGTCGGCGTCGCCTTGCCCGATCGATACTCCCGATTCCAGTCGATTCGCTCACCAATCTGCGTCGGCGACATCCCCAGCAGATGGATTTCTCCCCGAAGAATTGCCTCCGCCCGTTCAATCAACCCAGCAGGATCGGCACGCAGCGCATGAGGTGAATCAGGTGTTCCCGGCGACTGATCGGCGGCCTCGCGCGGCGTTCGATCGGTCGGAACCACGGCGCGCGAGTCGCCGTAAGGCAGACTGTTTCCGGGCACCGGGTCGCAGAAATGATCGATCGATAGCGGTTGCATTCGGCGTCGATACATCGCGCGATCGGCTGCTCCGCGCGCCAGTCCCCTCGCGCGCCAGACCATCTCCGCGAGAGTCATCGATTGAAGGCGTCGAATGTACCAGTTCAATGATTGCATTGATATCCGGGCCGTCTTCCGCTGAATGAACGCGCGTTCATAAGCGCCGGCGGGCGCCGGGAGGGCGGTTTGTTTTGCAATTGACGATGCTCGGATGGTCGGTTGCAGGAAACTCGTACCGTGCCGTCACAAAGTCATGATTGATGCAGGTTCAGCATCGATGATATGCGCGCGGACAGTCTGACTTCCATCGTCGAGCGAGTCCCGATTCACTTGGCCTCGGCTCATCGTCCGCATAGTCGACGAGACGCTTCGTCGAACCACGCATGGCCCCATGACAGTCGGCCGTGAAGCATCAATGCGCCGATCGCCACCGGCGCAATCTGTCCGCAGGTCTGGATAAACGGGACAATCTCCTCCGGCGCGTTCCGAAGAGTTACCAGACCGTCATGTTCGTCGCGTGACTCGGCCGATTCCCAGCGCGTCCGCAGTTCTTCGGCTGACAAGGCCACTCGGGTTTCAAAGAGCATTTCTGGCTGATGAATCTCACGGTCTCGTAATAGGCCGACGCAGACCAGGTCGTGCAGTTCGTCCGAGGCCAAACCCAGTTCCTCGGTGATTTCGCGGGTCAGGCTTCCAAACGGATCGACCGTGCCGTCAGGTCGGCGGTCGCGTTGCTCAAAGCTCCCACCAAAAGTATGCACATGCGACGCGTGATACGAAACGCGCGACGAACGCACGCCATAGCAGATCAGATCGTCGCCGGTCATGATCGTGGCCGTCGTTCCGATTGGATTGGAGAAGCGGCTCCAACCGAACTCGCGAAGTCGGTGATGGTTGAACAGGTTGGTACCGACAAAGTCGCGATAACAGGTCGGACCAACGGTCAGGTCGAAATGCGCTTCGCCGCTTTCCTCACGGCGCATCGCATGGGACACATAGCGAAGCATCGGACCGTTGAATAAAAGCCGGTTGTTCGCCTTCGCTTCGCGAATCCGTCTTTCCCATTCAACGGCAATGAGCCGCTCGAGCTCTGGAGTCGTTGGCCGAGGCTCGTCGACGGTTGTCACATGTACATGGCTGGGTGGAAACACACCGACGGCGTCCAGGACGAATGGCAGGGCGGGATTTGTCTCGAACATGGCTTCGAACTCTAGCAGCCAGTCGCGTGATCGCACCAGCCAATCCGGCGAATTTTCCGGATTCACTGAACGCGTCGGTTGACTCCGACAATTTGACAGGATAGAATGCGTCTCGCCTGATCCCGATAAATTCATCGAGGTCTCGCGGATTCGGCGTAAAACCATGCCACGTCGTCTGCTGACATTTATCATTTCCGGTGTGCTTCTGGCCGTTACGTCCGGTGCGACTTCGGCATTGCACGATGCCCACGACGCGCATCACGCCGCCGGTTCAGACGATTGTCAGACCTGTCATTTCATCAAGGTCACCACCGCGGCGGTGATTGTCTCCTCGCTTGTTGTATTCCTTTCTCGTGATGCACATCGCGACATTCGGCCGGCCCAGGCGGTTATTAAGCCGCGGCGTTGCGGCCGCGGATCGCCAAGCGGTCCACGGGCACCTCCCACATTGTAAGACGGATTCTCACCATAAATCGGCGCTTCCGGCTAGGTGCATTCATGCGCTTCGCCGCCTGCCGGCCTTAGTCCGCCGCTGTCCCCGAGCATTCATCGGGTCACAATTTCGCTTTGCGGACCGGCTGACCGTGGATCACTGAATCGTGGCTGCGTGCCTGCCCATGACGGCGGGCGCGCGTCGAGTGATCCGGATAACCTATCACCCCTCTAAATTGAAAGTTCGCTCGAATGAAGCGTACAGGTTTCACTCTGATTGAATTGCTTGTCGTCATCGCCATCATCTCGATTTTGCTGGCGATCCTTTTGCCGTCGCTCAGTGCCGCAAGAGTGGCAGGATATCGCACGGCCGCCGCCCGAAACATGGAGCAGATCGGTTTGGCGCTCAACATGTATGCGGATGATAACGAAGGGTACTTCCCCGAAACGACCCACGGCCTCCCGTTCAATCGGTCGTGGATTTACACACTCAGGCCCTATGTGGGAAACGTTGATGAGATTCGCTTGTGCCCGATGGATCCGCACCGATCAGAGCGGCTCGCGAATGACAGTTCAAGCTTCATCCTCAACGAGTACATCGCGGTGCAACATGTTGATCCATTCGGTAACGCGCTCGAGAGCTTCACGAATCTCCACAGACTGCGAAGTCCCAGCTCGACGATCACAACGTTCGTCGCCGCGGACAGCCTGTCTGTCAGCATCTCGTCCGATCACACTCATTCGCGTGGTTGGTTTGCCGAGGCCGCCGAAGATCCCTGGAGTCACATTCGGGAGGACATCCAGCCGGATCGCTATCGATCTGGCGCTGCGTCGCCGGATGGAACACGCGGGTCTTCGAATTATCTCTTTGCCGATACGCATGTCGAGGCAATCGCCGCGACCGTGCTCAAGCAGAAGGCCGATGCGAGAATCGACTTCGCGAGGCCGCTCGGCGGATGAACTGTCGCCATAATGGCATCGGGTCGTAATAGGTACGGGCCGTCAGGGGATGCTGATGCGTCGCGGCCTTTCCGCCGTAATGCTGCGCTGAGGTTGCAAATCTCCCCGCGTCGTTCCGCTCCGGCGCCGCCGGCAAGACGGCTGACATTGAGAGTCACAATTGATAAGGGTGCTCAATCATGAAACGAAAACACATGTCGGCCGTTCCGGCCGTGCTCATAACGTTGTCGAGCTGGTCCCATGTCGCTCAGGCCGGACTGCCTGAGTGGACTTCCGGCCACGGCGACATCGGAATTGCCTACCATGACGGCGAATGGGACCTGCACATCCATTCCGAGGGCGCCGTCATCGGCGGAGTTACCTACATCGATGATGAATTCGACAGTGGCGGTGTCCGAATCCGTGTCCCAGAGCAGATGCTAACCGCGCGGCCGGTTGATTCGGGTTGGAATCCGATCGGCGTGGGTGCGGGAAGCTCGTTCTGGTTGCTGCCACAGACCGAAGTCGTCGGCGTTCCCTTCGTGGGAATCGGCACGGAGGAGATCGCGCCGGGTGAGTTCGTCGGCGATTCGATCAACCTGAGGTTGACCGGCGTCACGTCACCGAGCGGTCTCGGTACATTTTCAGTTTTCCAGACCGATCTTTTCGGACAACCGAATTTCTTTATGTCGAGCGCGGACGGGATTGACCTTGGAGATGTGCTGACACTGCATGCGGCCGGACACATTCACGTGAATTTCGGCTTCAGCGAGCCGGGCCTCTGGGCCATCACGTGGGAGGCCTCTGGCTTGCATGTGTCGGACGGCTTGGTGATGGGAGCGGCAACTTACTACTTCAACGTGATACCGGAGCCTTCGACCGCTGTGCTCCTCATGCTTTCAATCACGGCGGTGTTTCGTCGCCGCGTGAGGTGAGCTGAATCGGCGGGCGCAGAATTCATTCCGGCCTTTGCGCGCCGAGACGTGATAGGAAAGGAGCGGTCTCTTGGCGCGCGAGGGTGCGCTGCGGGATCGATCGCTTCAAATGCCGCTTCCCATTCAGAAGTGAGTTGCGATTCGCGAATTGCAGTGCCGTGAACAAAACACACCATTGAAGGACTGTATTTGGCCCGAGCGTGCGTCGCGAAGAACGCACCCCGCGCGGGACGAAGCGAAAAAAAGGATCTCAATATGGACAGCCCAAACAGGCTTCGCAGTGCCGCAATTCTTGCGGCGTTCACCATCGTCTCGGCGGCATCGGGCCGCATCGCGATCGCAGGCGAGCCGGACTGTGATTACATCGTGAGTGCGGTCAGAACCGTCTACTTCGGAATTGAAACGCCGCTGCCGAATCCCGATCATCCTGTCGCCGTCTCGACCGGCCACACCGATCTGAATGTGCCGTATCAAGCTTGCAGTTGGAGTGTCGAAGTCTCGCCGAGTTCTGGACAAATCTCGTTGGAGGATGCGCTAATTTACGGCGGCCCCCCGGCGCGCTATTCGCTGCCCTCGATTCCCGCCGGATTTGAATTCATCGGCGCGGTTCCGAATCAGACGTTCTGGATACTGCCGCAGAGCCAGACCGCCGGTGTCATTTTTCTGGGGATGTCGTCCGAGTCAATGTCTTTTGACGATCGCGACCGAATCTGTCTCTGGAATCCGCAGGATCCGCGCGGCGGCGCGAATGTTCCCGGCAAGTGGATTCGTATGGAAATCGTGGCCGTGCGAGGCCCTGTCGGCGGTCAGTTCTCAGTATGGCAGACGTCCGGCCCGGGTCAGGTCAGCGCCTTCGTTTCGACTTTCGATGGCGGCATCACGGAGGAGGACGCCATTCATCTGGCAGCCGGATCACACGCCCACATGAATTGGGGATTCACTGCCGCCGGGCTCTACGAGGTGGATTTCCGGCTCTCGACATTTGTCATCCCGATTAAAGGCGATGTGGCGTGCGACTGCGTGGTCGATCTGCTCGATATGACTGCATTTGTCGAAGCGCTGCTGACACCGCACGGTTTGTCTGGCGGCGACTCGGATTGCAATCTCGAAAATGCCGACGTCAACGCCGATGGCTCGATTGACGGCGCTGATATTCAGGCGTTTGTTGATCTGCTGATCTGACTGCGAAGCCCATTCGATCCGTCTCAAGCGGGCTGCACTCAACCATTGGCTGCGGTGGTCGTCGCGCGCGCTTCTTTCTTGATTTGCGAGGCGACGCGCTTGAGGGCTTCAACATACGGCTCGCCGATCTGCCTTTCGCTTGGAGAGGTATGGCGCAGGACCCATTCCTGGAACTTGTCCGGCCCGGGAAAGTCGTCCTTGAAAACCACCGCGAGGTCCTTCATGAAGGCCTGCTGCGACGAGAACTCCTCGACACGCTTGCGACAAAACTCACTCTTTTCAGCGGGCGTTTTAAGTGAAGCAAACTGGGTCGCTTCATCCATGAAAACACGCTTTAAGTGCTTGAAAATCACCTCGGTGAATGATTTGCGTTCATCGTCGGTAAGAGAACGAAGCGCATCACGAACCTCGTCCTTGCCGTCGGATTTGGTGATTCGTTCCTTCCATCGATCGAGAAATTGAGCTTGCTCGATATCCACCAGCTTTCCCAGTCCCCGCGGATTGATGATGAATGAAATGATTTCCGAGGTCGAAGCGGACGCCACTGTTGGTTGCGCGGGCGTCATCACAATTTCATATCCAAACCAACCGCCCACGAGAAGAAGTCCCGCCAGCCCACCCAATAGCGCGGCAGGGCGGTGACGCTTGATATTCGCTTTCACATCTTCTGTCATCATCTGCTAAAGACTCCCAACAGGTTCGAACAGCCGGCGGCGACTCGCTCGCCCGTCCGGCTCCTCCACCCTCTCTGAACGTCTTGCCGGGCTTTGGGCCTGTCAACCGCCGCGCGACGACCGTGCGACGAAATCGGCATAAAGTGAATTGATCGCGCCGCCGCCGTCTCCGTCGTGGAACGGCTCGAAATCCGATAAGACGCGTTGATCCGCACGGCCGAATCCGAAGCCGCTGGCTTTCGAGATCGACTCCTCGCCGATCCGGCGGCCTCCGCGAGCTTCTCCCCACCACCATTCATAGCTCAGGCCTTCCGTTGAGTAGTAGTTGCCCTTTAATCCCGGTGTACTCCCGCCGGACGAGTTCCGTCGTGCGTCTGCGGGGCAGTGGTAAACCGGCGAATCAGCGGACAGTTCCTTCGACAAAACCGCGGGAAGCGTGCTCCAGCGGCTCTGATCGCCGACTCGCACCGACCGAAGCTTGGCGACAAACGGCCAGCGTCCGTCGTTGTTTTCCATGTAGGATGACAGCGCCTTCCCGATCGAAGTTAGATTCGAAAGGCAGGCTGCGCGATTTGCCTCAATCCGGCTGCGAACCACCGCCGGGACCAGACAATAGGCGGCCAGACCGAGCACCCAGACGAGCGCAACGACCTCCATTTTGGTGACGGCTCTTCGAGAGAAGGAAGGGGCTTGCTCCAAGGGCATGTTCCGTCCGAGTTGCTTCACTGAACTAACTGAACGGGAATCGTTGACTCGGTTCACGACTCCGATTCCCGCCATCAGGGAGCAATTTGGACAGTATCCACCGATCGCCGATCGCGTCAAGACGCGTCGGAGACGGAACTTGGAGCAGTCCGGCTCAGGGATGAATCCGGCTGTGGACCGCGCCAAACGCGGATATCGGTGATCTCATGGGTGATTTTCGACAGGTTTCGCTGCGAATAAAGGCGGATCGGAATCTGTCGCGTCTCGTGTGGCATGATGGGGCCGCGCCATTCTCCTTCCAACTGTAGCGGCGTGGCGGCCCAGGTATTTCGCTCGAGGATGGGTTCGTCGCCTTCATTCAATCCGACCAATCGGAGGCTCAGAAGCGAGACGACCGATTCGCCGAGATTTTTCACTTCGGCTACCGCGTTCTGATTGCCGCTGCGTGAGTCGGAATTGAGCAGCTTTACGGAAACCTCAAGCTTGCTTGCGTACGCCGGTTGTCGAGAATCGTTGAGCGTGTCGGCCAGCGCGGGGGGAAGCGACTTCTGGAATTCCGGAAGCTGCCGAACCGCCTCCACCAGCACGTCGGCGACGGAATCCACACGCTTATCCACAACGCGCAGCCCATACACCGCAAGGCCGGTCGCCGAGACGATGAGCGTGATCAGGATTGCCGACAGGCTCAGTACCGTCACGGAGAGAAACGACAATCGCTTGTTAACCACCATGGTTGATCCATCCTGGTACATGATTCGGCCTCCCGATTTGCTGTCGTCGATTTTTCTCCCGCCGGCAGCGACATAAATTAAACCGACCGTTCAAATTCCCAATCAGATATTGGAGCGAGTCAATTGATTATTTTCGGCCGGACACCCAAAGTTGAAGGGCCAATTCCGATTGGGACGGAGACGAATCAGAGCCATCCTAAGCGGCGATTCAAGGGCGACTTACGGCTTGTCCGATAAACAGGCACGCTTGGCGCTAAGGACGCGCAATTTGTGCGCGGTTTTGAGGCGCCGCGAAGGATCGCATGGCCGACATTCTCGATCAAAGTGAAGTCGATGCGTTACTCAATGCCGTTGGTGAAGGCGATGTGGATGCCGAAACGGGCGTCGTCAGCGCCCGTCAGCCGGCTGCCAGTACGACGCGGGACGTCGCGCTCTACGATTTCAAGCGTCCGGAGCGCGTCAGCAAGGATCAGATGCGATCGCTTCAATCAATACATGAGGCGTTCGCACGCAATTTCGGCGCGTCGCTGTCCGGTTTTCTAAGGACCATCGTCGAAACCCGCGTCTCGACGACCGAGCAGCTCACCTACAGCGAATTTATTCACTCACTCCCCAGTCCGACCTGTTTCACTTTGCTTTCCGCCGACCCCCTGGACGGCCAGCTCTGCCTGGAACTGAGCCCACTGATCGTCTTTCCGATCGTCGACCGCCTACTCGGCGGCACGAACACCGAGATTTTTATACCGCAGCGACCGCTCACGGCGATCGAGATGCGGCTGATGAGCCGCATCATCAATCGGGCCCTCGCGAATCTGGCGGAGGCGTGGACCGACCTGATCAAGGTGACGTTTGCAGTCACCGGCACCGAGAGCAATCCGCATCTCGTGCAGATTGTCGCTCCGAATGAAGTGGTGGTGGTGGTTGGATTCGAAATAAAAATCGGGGCGAGGGCGGGCACGATGAGTATCTGCATTCCCTTCAACGTGATCGAGCCGGTTGTCGGGAAGCTCGGCGCTCAAAGCTGGCTGGCCTATTCACACAGGGTTGGCAGCAAAGCTCAGGAAGACCATGTCGCACACAACCTGAAAAAGGCCCGTGTCGAAGCCCGAGCCTACCTCGGTGCGACCGAACTCACCGTGCAGGAACTCATTTCGCTTGCGCCCGGCGATATCCTAAAACTCGAGAAGCTCGCTTCGCGGGATTTTATTCTCCAGGTCGAAGGTCGGAATAAATACGCCGGCCGCATCGGAAAGCTCCGAGGGCATCGCGCATTGCAGCTCACGCGCCGAGCAATGCCCGACGAGAATCTATAACCCGCCGAACCCGCATAGCATCTGAAATGTTCTGGTCACGCGCGGCGACCGGTCCGGCCCAGTCAGATCGCGAGACCGGCGCCGGCCGGAGTCAGTCGCCCTTGCCACTTGCACCAGGTTCGGTCATCGCGCGGGGATCAAGCAGTTCCTTGAGTTTGGACTCAGGCACCACATTTTCCTCCATCGCGACCTGGCGGACCGTCTTGCCGGTCGCGTACGCCTTCTTCGCGATCCCCGCAGCGCGGTCATAGCCGATCACCGGCGCGAGCGACGTACACATCGCGAGGCTTTGCTCGACCAGTTGTTCCGCACGTTGAATGTCGGCCTCGATGCCAGCGACGCAACGATCGGTAAACACCGTGACGGCCTTGGACAGGATTCGCACCGTCTCGAGGAAGTTATGCGCCATCACCGGCATTCCGACGTGCAGATCAAAATTACCCATCGTCGCGCCGGCAAAATTGACCGCCGCGTCCGCACCAATCACTTGCGCAACGGCCTGGAGGACCATTTCGCACATCACGGGATTCACCTTTCCGGGCATGATCGAACTGCCTGGCTGCGTCTCCGGAATTCGAATTTCGCCAATGCCGCATCGCGGGCCCGAGGCCAGCCAGCGGATGTCATTGGCGATTTTTGCGAGGCTGACGGCGATCGTCCGAACAAGCCCGGAGGCTTCGATGAATCCGTCCTTCGCGTGCTGCGCTTCGAAGTGATTGGCCGCTTCCACAAACTCCATGCCTGTTTTGCTGGAGATCAGCTTTACGATTGTCGGGGCGAAGTCCTTATGCGTGTTGATGCCCGTGCCGACCGCCGTACCGCCGATCGGCAACTCTCGCAGTGCATGAATTGCGCGTCGGGCCCGTTCGACGCTGAGTCTTGCCTGAGCCGCGTAGCCGGAGAATTCCTGCCCCAGTCGAATTGGCGTGGCATCCTGAAGATGCGTCCGTCCGATTTTGACAATGTGGTCGAACGCCTTGGTCTTGCTTTCGAGCTGGGCTGCCAGCGCGGTCAATGCCGGGATCAGTTCGGATTTGAGGGCATCACACGCGGCGACATGCATTGCCGTCGGAATCACGTCATTTGAGCTTTGGCACTGATTGACGTGGTCGTTCGGGTGAATCGGGTCTTTGGAACCGACGACTCCGCCGCTCATTTGGATCGCGCGGTTGGCAATCACCTCATTCGCGTTCATGTTCGTCGACGTTCCCGAGCCCGTCTGAAAAATATCCAGTACGAACTGCTCGTCCAGCTTGCCGTCAACCACCTCCTGGGCGGCCTTGACGATCAGATCGACCTTCTCCTTCGGAACGATCCCGAGCCTGCCGTTCGCTTCAGCGGCGGCCTGTTTGATGATGCCGAGCGCTCGAATGTAGCGGCGACCGAAGCGATAGCCCGAAATCGGGAAATTCTCAACGCCGCGCTGGGTGGAAGCACCCCAGAGTGCGGAAGAAGGAACGGTCATCGGCCCCATGGAGTCTTTTTCGATGCGTGTTTCAGTCGCCATTTTTGCGGTCCTCGGTTTTTTTGTGATTCTTCCGGTGCCTTTCAGAATCGCCATGCCAGCCGCACGCCGGATCAACATCGGCCGCCGGGAACGGCATGAGAATAAAGCGCCGGAGCCCGCTTGACCATCGAGTGCCATTCGCCTGTGCGCACCGCCATGAACGCCTTGCGGCGATTCAATATCTTCTCCGGCAAAAACAATGCCGTGCGGGCGGATATTCTGGGAACCTGCGGGTTCGAATTAATACAGAATAGCCGTTAATCCGATTTCTCGGTCGAGGGCCCTGAATGATCGCAGGGCCCTGGACCGGATCAAACCTCCACGAGACGAAATCGCCAGGCGGATTCGTGTGGCTAGCGATGCACGGGGCTGGAGTGCAAGTATGGCTCGAACGAGGGCGCATCGACTGTTTCGGATGCTGACTATCTCTGTGGCGGTCCTCCCTTTTTCGTCTTACGCCGCGTGGCAGGGCTTTCTGGGCATTTTCTCGCCACCGTCGGCTGCCGCCCATGAACTGTCCGGGTTTGTTGGTTTGCCGACTGAGTCGGCGGCGATGCCCAATGATCGCATCGCTATCGACGACGCAGGTCGATCATGCACGTCTTGCGAATTAGAGGCTGTCGAACTCCGAGTGCAGACGGACGATGTGAATTTCATCGGCCACGCGTTCCTGTGCGTCGGCGCGACGTGTGTTGGCTTCCGCACGGATGTCGATGACCACGGCCTGTCGGACTATCTCTGGCCGCTTTCGGCACCAACGCAAGGCATTGCGGTCGACGATTCTGCGCACGCTTACGATTACGTTCTGACGTATCGGGTCTGCCCACTCACGGCGAGGCTGCTTGAAAGCTCGATCCGCCGACACAGCCGGATGCCTTACCAAGTTGGAGATTGGCGCGGCGGTCGCAATTGCGCGACGTGGGCGCGGGATCGCTTAATCGACGTCGGCCTCGCGCCGCCGCCCGGGGATTGTCCGAATCGCATGGCGTGGTCGATGCGACGGAGCCGAGAGCACCTAGACCCGAGCAATTCGACCGGTGAGTTTCTGGTCAAATCGCCTGAGCCGCGTCGAGCAAGGAAGGGTGCAAACCGATGAAGCAACCGGGTGGACATCACAGGCCGGCGTGGACGCGCAATCACGCGTTCACGCTGATTGAACTGGTGACGGTGATTGTCATCATCGGGATTCTGTCGGTCGTCGCGGTGCCCATGTTCCTGGATTACAAGATTGACGCCATGAAATCCACATGCAAAGGCGCGGTCGGCGCGATGCGCGCCGGCATCGCGAATTTCCGCGCATGGTCGACCACCGATGCCGGCGGGGCGGTCGCGCGATTTCCAACCATCACCGAACTGGAAACGGCCGGAACGATCCTGCGCGACGGTGTGCCGGACAATCCATTTGATGGCGGCGCAACGAAGAACAATGTCGTCGATGCGACAGGTGAGACAAGCGGGACAATCGTCGGCTCTGACGGCGGCTGGTGCTACAATCCCGACACCGGCGAGGTCTGGGCCAATACCCTGACCAAGAGTGTGCTTGAAAGCCAGTTCTAGCACACAGTCAGCGAAACACTCGCCGCTCGTCGCGTCGATATGGAAGATGCTGCCGAGCCTCAGGCGGTCACGGCAGGCATCTCCGCCGGGAAGAAAATCTGAAACAGGCTCATCAGCGATGTCACGCCAAACGAGATCAGCGACGGAATAAACAGCAATCCCAGTACCGAGCCGAACAGGCCATCGATCAGCAGGTTGATGGGGAGAAATCCGGGCAAGAACATTTTTCAGCCTCCAGAATCGGGACCGACTTAGTTGGACGGTCCCAGCAAATCCTACATCAGGTGTCCCTGAACCTTCGCCGATCAATCTTTCAATCGACGACACTGTGGTGAACAACTCAGGATGTGGTCAGCCGCCTCACGGCAGACGACTTCTTCGCAACTTCTAACGATGGTAATGTGCATCGTACTCGACGGTGGAGAGAATCTCTTCGCCTCTGAACATCAGCGCACGATGTGATTTCGGCAAATCCTCCAACTCGACCCGCGACTTCTCAAACATCCGTCCGACATATCCGCCGTCCTTCAGGAAAAGGAAGCTGTCGTACGCGGCTTTGTAGAGTTCGGGGTCGGAGTGAATGCTGCCGCTCTGATCGAACAGCACCAGGTCGCGATAGCCGCGGAGGGGGCCGGTCGTCAGGATATGATTGTCGGTCGAGCGATATGTGCCAAGTTTGAGGATGGTCGAGACGGCCTCAAGGAATGAATCGCCGTAGGCCTCGCGAAATCGCAGAAAGTGAATGGCTGCGTCGCGACGGATGTGCCAGATCATTTCCTCGGTGAGGGGATATAGTCTGCGGCGTTGGAACCAGCCGACCGATGGCGAGTAGGCCAGGTACTGGTTCGCATACTCGTCAGGAATCAGTTCCGCGCCAAGTTCGTCGACAATCTTCACGAGCTGATCCAGCGCAAATCGACTGGGACTGTTGTTCAGTGCAGTGATGATCCGATCGGCGTCGTTCCAGTGACCCATGTTTCGCAAAGAAACGCTCGGCGCTGGAAAGAAGTCTTCGTCGTACTCCAGCAGCGATCGAACTTCAGTGACGAATCGGCTGACAAAGTCCGTCTGAAGGCCCTTGCGCGCGCCGCCCGCGTCGGCGATCATTCGACGGTTCATCAGCATTCGCGTCGTGGCCGTTTCCCAGGCTTTGGGAGAAATGTCCCCGGGAAAACGATTGGGGTTTACCCGGTTGAACGGCCGCTTGACCCGCGTGGGATCGAGAACCGGGAAGCTCAGCCCGAATCGCAGCTTGGCGAGCCGCTCGCATGGATGCTCAGAGCTGGACAGGAAGGGGACGTCCACATCGGACGACGGCCGTTTCTGCAGCGGCAGCTCGTAATATCCGAGGTTTCGGCCCTCTACGCGATCGGACAACTCGCGTTCACGCGTCGGAAACCGCGAGCGAATGAGCAGGTGGGTCATGCTTTTTTCGCTGTTTTGCCGTTCGCCCCGCTCCATATCGGTGAGGATGGAACTGCCCTCGAGGCCGTTGCCTGACTTGGTGAAGAAGGACGAAATGGGCGTCACATTGTTGGGCGAGAGAACCGTCGTGAATGATGTCAGGTCGTTGGCATCGCCAAGCTGCGTGGTGCCGGGCGATTGGACGATGTTACCCTGACTCGAAAAGAAGGTGAGCGTAATTGTGGAATTCTGCTCTTTCTTTTCGAATTCCTTGTCGCCAAGCGTCGTGCGAAGGCGTTCGGCGAAAACGATGGCGTACGTCCGACGCGGATCGCTCGGTCGCAGAAACTTCGAGCCGCGCTCCTCGATCAGGTCGTCCAGCCGTGCCTGCAATGCGGTCCGCGAGCTCATGCTCAATAGATCGCGCTTGATGTCCGGCGAGACAAACGGATCGCGCAGAAACATGGTAAGCAGCACCTTCAGGCGGAACTCTTCTTTTTCCTCGCGCGTCAGCGTCGTGGACGATCCGGGGATGGGGGCGATGACGAAGTCCTCGACGACAAGCCATGTACCGGCCGTCGCTTTTATTTCACTAATTGCGCCGGTGCCGGTCGCCACGATGAGCTGCTGATTCTCCTGGGAAATCAGCGCCGCGATGCCCTTATAGGTGCGGGTGTTTGGTCCGACCGGAACGGAAAACTCCGTGAGTGTGCCGGTCTTCTTGATCTTGTGGACAATCAGGTTTCGTTCGATTCGTTCCCACAACTCCCGCATGCTGTCCACGACTTCAGTGGTCAGCGTGTGTGCGATTCCGTCGGGACCGATATAACTGAAACCCGTGACCTGCTCGCGCCCGTCAAAAAATACGTCGTCGGCGCCGACGGAGAAGGTACTCCCAAGCGTCGTCACCTCCGTGCCGACTCGAATCGGCGGCAAGGTCGGCGGTGCGATTGTGATCGGTGGCGTGCCGGCCGGAAGCGTGCCGGCCGCGACCCCCGATAGCGTCTGCACCGTCAACTGCTGATTTGCGACCGCGAGCAGCGAATTCAACCCAAGTTCCCGGAAGACCGAACTGCGCTTGAATCGCTTGGCGTCGTGTACGCCCTGAACCTGGGCGGACACGCGCGACGCGATCGCTCCTTCGACGATCTCGCGGTCCGTCAATCGCACCGCTTCGATGCTGATGATCGCGTCTTCGGCCATGCGCCGTTCAAACTCATCAGCGGCGGAAAGGAACTCGATCAGCATGTCCCGAGGCAGCACGATGTCGACATCCCCGATGTCCGGATCGAAGTAGATGCCCGAACGATCGAGACCGGCCGGCGCGGCGAATCCGGCGATTTCCATTTCGCGGTTGATGCGCTGAACCAGCGGGCGAAGCCGCTCGATGAATTCGCCGTTGCGAATGATGTAACTGAAACGACGCGATTCCTTGAGCCAGTTCGGCGCGGTAGCGGGGTCGCCTCCGTCCGCCAGCCCCAGTGATTTGGCGATGCGCTGGCGAATCTCCTTTTTCTCAACTTCGGCGAGGTCTCCGCGTCTGCGAGCGTCGCGGATCTGATTCAGTTCCTGATCCGCAAGCCACTTCCAGTATTCCGGAGTCGTGCGATCCATCCCCGGATCGCCGCCTTCGAGAATCTGACGGGCGCGATGAATCGTCCGCAGCGCGGCGGCCCGATATTCAGCCTCGGTGACGTCATGTACCAGAAACCCGATCACCTCATGTTGCGGGCCGATGTACGGCTTGGCGAACAGGTCCGCCGCGTCCACCGCGATTTGCCGCGATTCGGGAACCACCCGGATGATCACATCGCGGTCCGGGACGAACTTGTCCGCGAAGTTGGTGGTGAGATAAGGGAGCATTTCATCGAGCAGAGCGGTCATGTTGACCTTCTCCACGGCCGCGTGCATCGCCGCACGCTCATTGCCGAGACGGACGGGGAGGGGAGCGTCGGTTTGCTCAAGGATGGCAGCCAGCGTTTCCGGCGCAAACCGTGCCGTGAAACGTGGAGCGCTTTCGGTCGAAGTGCTGGAACCGGGGCGCAATTCAATCGTCACGGACTCAGCGGAATTGACTATTTTCTGTTCCGTTCCGTCTGCCGGCTTAGCAGCCGCGACGGGATCTTGATTTAGCAAAAGGAGCGTGAACGTGACGGCGAGCCAGTTCATAGAAATTTCCCCGAGGATTATGAATCCGGTGAATGTCGACGTAAGTGGTGCACTGGACTTTTATCGGCATAAATGGGGGGAAATTCTCGCGGGCGTGGGGGAGAAATTCGGCAATTTGGCGGCCGTCAGCGGGCAAGGCCCTCACCGTTTACCTGCCGTTCTGCCACGGACAGGATTCTGGCGGGCAATCTTCCTTGGCGATTTGTCTGACTGAAAAGGATATTCTTTGTCGGAATCTTCCGGCAGGCCCACCTGCCAACCCGAAGCGGCGGTGCTGGCGATCCTTGGAGAATTCAAAGCGATTCCCTGCGGCCGCGGGGTGGCTGCGTACGCAGCAGGGCGTGGCGCGAACGAACATGTGCATTGATCGGGACCGTTTTGAGGAATCAGGTCTCGAACGTCACTCGGCCATGTCGTGCGGATCGCGAGATTTTTTCATGAGCAAACAGTCCGGCGAGAATAAATTCGACGCAACTCGCACGCATCGCCGGATCGCTGGAATTGTTGACCTCGAACGCCTTGTCCCACGCCGGCGGCACCCGCTTGAGTCGCTCGGCGTACGCGCTCGAAGGAAGCAGGTCACCCACTTCGATCGAAACGCCCTTGCCGAAGATTGAAGAAATCTCCTCGATTCCGTGTTCGTCGCAATACTCGTCGAAAACCTTTCGAATCGCCGCGACCTGCACGGCCTCAATGACCTGTGACTCCGTCATCTGGTGGCTGCTCATCAGGTCTAGCTCCAATTTGCCAAGCGACGAGGAACCGATGTGTGCGAGATCGGAGATTCGCGGCACGGCCAGTGGCTCGCCAAGAAGGGCCGCGCGCCGCCGCGCACTGGCGATCATGGTTCGATAGTTGGAAATGCTCAGCCGGGCGCTCACGCCGGATTGTGCATCGACAAAATCGCTCTTGCGGGCTTCGATGGTGACCTGCTCGCAGATTTCCTTCATGAAGAGCGGCACGCGAACCGGGAAGTTCCCCTTATCGGTCTCCAACCCGGCCTCTTGCTCCATGATCGCGATTCCAATCTCTCGCTCGCGCGGATAGTGCGTTCGAATTAACGAACCGATGCGGTCCTTCAACTGGGGAATGACCTTTCCGCTGCGGTTGTAGGTTGATGGGTTCGCGGAAAAAAGAATCACCACGTCGATGTCAAACCGGACGGGGTAGCCGCGAATCTGAACATCGCGCTCTTCGAGGATATTGAACAGGCCGACCTGGACGAGCTCGTCCAGCTCGGGAACCTCGTTCATCGCAAAGATGCCGCGGTGCATTCGCGGGATCAGGCCGAAATGGAGCGCGTCCTCAGCGCTCATGCTGGTGCCGGCCGCAAGCTTGGAGGGATCGATTTCCCCGATCAGGTCGGCGAACTTCGTGCCGGGCGCCAGTCGTTCGGCGTATCGCTCCTCCCGAGGCCACCACGCAATCGGCGTTGCGTCACCCTCTGCGGCGATCAATCGCCTGGCTTGCCTGGTCATCGGGTGCAGCGGATCGTCATGCAATTCGCTTCCAGCGACATAGGGGATGTATGGATCGAGCAGGCGGATCAGCCCGCGCATGAGGCGGCTTTTGGCTTGGCCTTTCTCACCCAGAAAGAGCATGTCGTGCCTGGCGAGGAGGGCGATGCAGATCTCCGGTATGACCGTGTCCGAATAGCCGATGATGCCGGGAAACAAGTCTTCGCGAGCGGCAA
The DNA here is from genome assembly GCA_019636475.1 of Phycisphaerae bacterium. Lineage (NCBI taxonomy): Bacteria > Pseudomonadati > Planctomycetota > Phycisphaerae > Phycisphaerae bacterium. The sequence continues at coordinate 461,060 of JAHBXN010000003.1, read as the reverse complement.
GCAGGCGGAGCAGGTTGTCATGCAGTTCTTGCTTGACAGACTTTGATTTCCAGCCGGCCGCTTTGAGCTGGCCTAGAGTCTGAATCCGGGCATGATCAATCATCGATGAATTCTCCGCTTGCCATGTTCGAGCATCATTCTAGTCGCCATTACGGGCTAGACTCCGTCCTCTGACCGGAAATTACGCAGAGCATCCGGGTCGGCATATCAGACGGTCTGCTGGTCTGCCGATGAATGAGGGTGGCTGCGGCTGAGTGGGCGAGCGTTCAAGTCGCCTGAAAACGATCGCCGGATGCGGAGCTCATTTGTACGAAAACGCGACGGTCATCAGTCTAAAGGGCGCGACGCCGGGCGCCAGGAGGCACACGGCCGCGAATGGGCGGCACGCGGAAGCCGCCGGCGACACATTCCGGCCGGCCGTCGCAACGATCGATCGGATTCCTGTATGGCTGCCGGCGATGCTGTTGTCGGTTGTCACAATCTGGCCGACCCTTGGCGGATGGTGTTCACTTACACCGGATAGCTTCGATTACCTCACATCGGCCCGATCTCTCTATGAATCGGGGCGTTTCCCCGATGCCTACTTGATGCGGCCGCCGGGTTTCCCGGTTCTGCTGACGCCGCTCCTCCTTTTTGGCGATCCACCTTTGTTAGCCATTCGTTTGCTGCTTGCGATCTGTTTCATCGCGACGTCGGTACTGTCAGCGGTGCTGCTGACGCCCATGCTCGGCCGGCGCGCGGCATCGCTGGTTGGCTTGCTCGTTTCATTGAATGGGCCGATGCTCCTTCAGGCCGCAACTTGCCTGTCCGAGATGGTGTTTCTGCCAATCGAACTGGGCGTGCTGATCCTCATAGACCGAATGGGTCGAGCCCGGATGCCGCGCTGGCGCGCACACGCGGTGTGTGGCGCGCTCGCGGGAGTCGCCGTGATGGTGCGAACGATCGGCGCGGCGCTCGTGCCGATCGGTGCGATCGTGATATTGACGAACTTCAGGCTGCCAAAGCGGGACCGACTTATTGCGATTTTGATCTTTCTGCTCACCGCGTCGTCGATGCCGGCAATGTGGCACATCCGTCAGAGCGCATACGCGGATCAGGATGGCTACGGTCGAATGTGGTTCCAACCGCGCGCCGCGGAGCAGACCACTGCAACCGGTCTGACGCTTCAGGGGCAGCGGTTGATTCGATTCGGCGGCGACCGACTGGCCGATTTGAAACGTGCAGTGATCCCCAATCAGCTTCTTTGGCGGGCATTTCAAAAGCCGTGGGCCGGCATCACCACGGCCCTTGTCGCGCTGATCGTTATTGCGGTGGCGGGGTATCGGGTGCTTCGGTATCGAAGTCCGACCGAGGCGTACCTGCTGGTAGTACTCGGGGTGCTTTCACTTTGGCCATGGGACGAGGGTGTTCGATTGCTCGTGCCGCTGACGCCGATCATTCTGGGCGTAATCCTCTGGTTCGGAATTGCGCTCTTAAGTCGGGTCATGCCTCGACGGGCCTGGGTCGGTCGAAGTGCGGCGACAGCAATCCTGCTTCTCTGCGTTGCAGAATGGACCCAGGTCGTCGCATCCATGCCCGTCATGGAACAAAAGTCGTGCAAGCGGATGAGCGACGCTACACGATTTGCCAGTCAGTTGGCTCTTGAGCTACCGGAAAGCCGGGACGTCGCGTGTATCTGCCGGAATGGATATAACCTGAAGCTGACCTTTCTGGGTGGGAAGTACCTCTCCCGGCGGAATAATGTCCGGATTATTGACTTTGGACCCGATCAGAATATCAGCCGGCTCTTAATCGGGTATTATTACGCAGTTATCGCGAATGACCTGATTCCAGATCTCGAGATGACGGCTAACATGACCACGATTGCGATCGGTCCGGAGTACTCAATCATCTGTCAAAAATAGATTAAGGATCGTTAATTCTGGAGTTTGCAGATCCAGGAGACCGTGGATTGGGTGCTAACCAGTCATTTTGTATCGGTAGTATGGGTAGAAATACCCATTGGTTTCCATAATAAGGCCTTCGCCATCGATAGGAGTCGCAACTGTGGTTTTGGCATGATTTTTGCCGTTAACCCTATTTGTGCTTCCGACGATGTGTCGGAACATTGCAGCGATCCGGGCTCAATGAGGAGACTTGCATGATTCCGGTAGTCAGCGACTTAATTGCGTTACTTCAGGGCATCTTTGGGGATCTCTGGGGTGTCGTTAGTGGAGTGATTAACGCGGTTCTCGCGATCTTCGGCCTGTAAAGGCGGCATGAATTGCGAATTGGAACAGCCCCTCCGGCATGGTGTCGGCGGGGCTGTTTCATGTACCAAATGCTGCATGCCATAATGCAAGAAGGGCGAGCCGTCGAATGTCTCGGCGGCTCGCCCAGTCTTTTTATCGGAGCTACCGATGACTGAAAGTCATCGGACGCGCCGATTTTCAACAAAGGTCGATCTGATCGCTTCTGATTGAAGGTTGTCGAATTACCAGCAGCCGGGGCGCGAATAGACGATCCGCGGCGCGCAAATCGGCCGAGGTGCGTAGTATCGCGGCCCACATGAGCTGTAGCCGTAGCTCCGGTAGCTGTATCCGCCGTAGTACCCACCAAAGCCACCGTAGCTTCGACTGACGTAGCCGGAGCGATAGTAGCCGCCACGTGGCGCGCAGTCACCGCGATACCCGGAGTTGTAATACACTCCGAACGAGCGGCTTCGGCGGTGATGATCTCCCGCCCGGGCCTCAGCGGGATTGAAAGCAGCCATCATGAGGACGGCGGCCGCCACTCCCAATGCCAGTTTCCATTTGCCAGCGATCATGTTCGTTTCTCCTTGTTCAGAACTGTGAAATGAGAACCCTCCGGCGTGCCGATCGTCGCATCGAACGGAGGGCCGATCCCCGCGGATCGGACCTATCCATAGACCTCGCCTCACCCCAAAGGTTAGTCTTCGTGCGTAAAAATTTCACACTACCCGCATTTAGCACGTACGAGGCGGCGCCCGCGGACTGACGAATCTGGATTTTTTCTGGATTTGGGTCACTGCGACTTGCAGGTTGGAGGGTGCTGCCGGCAGGGGGAGGCGTTCAGCCGCTGATCAGCCACACGGCCAGCACCGCGACTCCAAGCAGGATGCGATAAATCGCAAACGGCTTCAGACTCCGTCGCTGGATATACCGCATGAAACCCGCCACCACGAACCACGCCACGACGAATGAAACGAAGAACCCGACGAGCATCACATATAAATGATTGCCGACGATCGCCTCCGGATGCTTGATGACGCGGAGCAGCCCGGCTCCGAATAGTATCGGGATCGCGAGATAGAAAGAAAACTGCGCCGCCGTGGCGGCCGGAAGCCCGACGATCAAGCCGCCCATGATCGTGGCCATGGATCGGCTGGTGCCGGGGACAATCGCGACGCACTGGGCGAGGCCGACGTACAGCGCCTGGCGAATTGTCATTGTTTCCACGGTCGGCCCCTCTTCCCGGCGGAACCGTGATTCGATGCCCCACATCGCGACGCCTCCGACGATCAGCGCGACCGCCACCGGCGCCTCCCACTCCAAAAGGTTCTCCATGTAGTCATTCAGCAGCACGCCCGCCAGACCGCCGGGAATGACGCCGATGACAATCTTGGTCATCATGTGCGACGTCCAGCCGCGACTCGGCTTTGAAAGCAGCTCGCGAACGAGGGGCCTGGCGAAGTAGATGAGTACGGCAAGGATCGCACCAATTTGAATGAAATACAGGAACGCCTTCCAGGGTGGTGCGTTTTCGTCGATGCCCAGCCAGGGCATGGCAAGCACGAGGTGTCCCGTACTTGACACTGGAACGAACTCGGTCAAGCCCTCGATGATGCCGAGAATTACGGCCTTGAACAGGTCAGTCACGCGACTGCTCCATCAGGGCTTCGCGCGAAGCAAGGACATAGCTGACGGCACTGAGCGCCGTGAAGAGTACCATCGTGTAGATCGCATAGGGGCGGGCCGAGACGAATGCTCCGCAATCGCGCAGGCCGCTCATGCTTTGCAGGATCCAACCCAGACAGATGCTCTGTAGCAGCATTTTGATCTTGCCCCACCAATTCGCGCCGAACGCCTTGCCCTTGGCCTCGCTGAATCCGCGAAGTCCTGAAACGAGCAGCTCGCGTGCCACCACAATCACAACCATCCACGCGGAAAGGCCCGTAACGATGGCACCGGAAGCGTCTCGAAAACCGCTGCCGAGAAGAAGAATGTACGAGCCAAGGACCAGCATCTTGTCGGCGAAGGGGTCGAGAATTCGGCCAAAAGCCGTGACCTGGTTTTGCCGGCGGGCGAGATACCCGTCGAGGATGTCGGACAGCGCCGCGACGATGAACAGCCAGAATGCGGCATGAATCATCCATCGCTGCGATTCGCGCTGGTCCCATGAAAACGAGGCGAGCAGAATGAGGACGATCACCGCCAGGAAGAATCGGCCGACCGTAATCTGGTTGGGGAGATTCATCCTCATGCGAGAATGGGCGTCGCCGCAGAACGCGCGGCGGGGGACACCGGAAATTCGTGTATTTCTTTCATGGGCGCGGCTGGATTCGAACCAGCGTAGGCGTAAGCCAACGGGTTTACAGCCCGTCTCCTTTGGCCACTCGGACACACGCCCGGCCAAGTTCTTATACGTTCGCCGATGGGGGTTAGCCTCTTACATTCGGCGGTGCGTTGGTGCGTTGCATTCCGCACTAAGCAGACTCGAAAGAATACACTGCGGTTGCACGGCGTCAACCCATCGGAAATTGATCGTTCCGGGCCGGGATGGAACCAATCTCAGCCTTTGAATCAGCCCGTCATTTGGGTAATCTAATGGGATGCGAATTCTGATCGCCCATCTCCTGGCTCTTGTGTCGGTCCTGCCGAACACACCCATCTCTCGATCGGCCAAGATGGAGGCGGCCACGGCATGCTGCTGCTGCGCGACGAATGTGTCATGTGCCTGCGGTTGCAAGCCTGCGCCCGGCAGTGCGGACAGCCGGAACCGGCGATCGGATCAGGCGGACCGGCCGGGCGAAACTCGATTCAATGTCTGCACGTGCGATTCGCCGTCCATTCCGCCGCCGGTGAACTCGACGACCTCCGTCCGGATTCTCGATGTCGCCAGTTTCCATGCGTCACTTCGCGCGGTAGTGCCGCCGTCGGCGCTGAGTGATTGCACGGCTCCATGTCAGGGCCAACCGCCGCCTGAGTCGATCGCCTTTCTTCATACCTTTCTCCTGACAATTTGAATGCAATTGCTGCCGTGACCACAACGCGCGCGTCGCGTAGGTCTGCTGAGCGAGCGGTCATGTCCGTCACGGTTGGTCGCGCTCGCGGCATTCGCCGACGCGATTTTCCGATAGCGGCTCCGGCATGAATCGGACCAATGTTTCGAGTGGCTGGTGCGACGTAACCCGCGCCATCTGGTCGGTGCGATGCGCCGGAATAGGCGTGGACTGTCGGATTCGACATAAGTCTGAAGGCGAGCCTTCGCAGGGAAGAGGGCGATTACAGTCGGAGAGATATCTGGCATCGAGGGAGCAACGGAAATGAATTCCAGACTTCGGAATTTCCGGCCGGTGATGACAGGCGTGGTGTGCTTCTGTTCCGCGGCCGGATGTCAGGGTCCAGACACCACGTCGCAATACCAGAAGGCTGCCGAATGGGTCGAATCGCGAACCGGCATTGTGCCGGATTGGGAATCGCCGTGGGATGAGACGGCGAATGGTCTTCGTCAAGTGGTAATGCTCGATCCGGAAACCGTGATCGCGACGGCGTTGCGCAACAATCGTGCGCTGCGCGCGGACCTCGAATTCATCGGGCAGGCCGACGCGGAACTGGTGCAGGCGGGTCTCATGTCGAATCCGGTGTTCAACTTCATGATGATGTTCCCGTCAGGAGGCGGCCGTGTGATGCTCCGCGGCGGCGCGCTGCCGATGCAACCGCTGCAAGATCTCTGGTTGATCCCGGTCCGGAGGAAAGTGGCGTCCGCGGCACTGCAGGAGGCAGTGCTCCGCTCAGCGGATCGCGCGGTCGACACCGTGAAGGCGGCGAAGACGGCATATGTGGAAGTGCAGTATGCCCAGCGGGCGATTGAGTTGATTCGCGAGAATATCGAACTCGTGTCGGAATCTACCAGCATCATTCAGGCGCGCTCGCAGGCCGGGCAGTCCAGTCAGGTCGAGGTGAATCTTTCGCGCATTCGGGAGGAGCGATTGCAGTCCGAGCGCCTCGCGATGCAGACCGAACTTGCGGAGAAGAAGTACCAACTGCTTGCCCTGATGGGGGCGGCCGATGCACCGGTCTCATGGGCGGTGCGACCTCTCCAGGAAATCGCCGATCGCTCGCCACCGCCCCGTGACGAAGTGGAACTTGTGCTGCTGGCATCCGATCAGCGTCTGGACCTGAAGAGCGCGGAGTGGGTGGCGGAAAGCGCGCTGAGCAAGGTCAAGCTCGCGCGGCGGGAGGGATGGCCTGACCTGGCGTTGGGGTTCACCTTCGAACGGTCACCCCGTGGACGGACGCGCGGCGCGAGCCTGCGAGCGCGGGCATCGGATGCTGCGGCGAGCGGCTTTGTCAGAGGTCTGTCGAATGGGATGAACGGCGGTCGAGGAATGCAGCAGATGGGGCCGCCTGTCTCGCAGATCGCGCCGATGCCTCGGCCGACACGCGACGTTACCTACACTCTTGGGCCGATGATCGAATTCGAATTGCCGATCTTCGATTGGGGCCAGGCGCAGACCGCTCGAGCGATTCATGAGTATCGCCAGCGACTGGCGTCTTACGATGACCTGCTTCAGTCAATCGTCAAGGACGTCCGCACGTTGCTTGCTCGGCAGGTCGATGCGTACGGTCAGCTTCGGTTGTTCCGTGATGTCATCATGCCGGAAGTGGAGCGGAATCTGGAACTCGCGCGGGAATCCTATATTTCGGGGCAGACCGATCTGACGATCTATCTGCGAACCCAGGAGGATGCGATCGCCACGCGCCAGAAGATGCTCGAGTTTCTTCGAGATTGCCTCTTGATCGAGGCCGAGCTTGAGCGTGCGGTCGGTGGCGCCATGGGCATTGCACGAATGGATCAGGGGGAGCGTTCAAACGTGGCGGACGGTGGCGATCGTGTTGAAGACAACGAGGTGACAGATGACGGCGAATAACCGAGACGCGGAGCGGCCGCGCTCCTGGCCGATTGGGATGCTTTATTCCGTTCGGCGCAATCAATTGGTGGTGAGCCTCGCGCTCATGATCCTGCTTGCCACGGCTTTCATGGTTGGACGATGTTCGTCAACGGACGGCGCGAGTCACGCTGGGGGCGAGGCTGTCGCAGATGGATCGAAGCCAACGATCTGGACCTGTTCGATGCATCCGAACGTTCGCCTTCCGCAGTTCGGTCAGTGTCCGATCTGCTTCATGGATCTGGTGCCGGTCACGTCCGACGATGGCGATGCATCTGCCGCTCGCATGTCGCTTTCGGAACGGGCGCGGGTTCTGGCACGCGTGGAAACGACCGCCGCGGAAGCGCGGGAACTGACGCACGAGATTCGCCTGGTGGGCAAGGTGGCGCTCGATGAAACTCGCGCGACCTATCTCAGCAGTTATGTAGCGGGGCGAATCGATCGGTTGTTCGTCGATTACACCGGCATACTGGTTCGCAAGGGCGACCATCTCGCCGAATTGTACAGTCCGGAACTGTTGGTCGCGCAGCGGGAATACCTGCTGGCGCTTGCCCGGGTCAGACAGGCCGGCGGCCGGGATCGCATGTCGCCGGCGGGCGGAGCGGACGAGTTGCCTGCCGGGCCGCGTCCCGCGGACACGGTGCTTGAGGCCGCCCGTCGAAAGCTGGAATTGTGGGGCATTCCCAGCGATGAAATTCAGCGACTGGAACGCGATGGCAAGGCCTCCGATCACATGCGGATCGATGCGCCGGTGACCGGCTGGGTGCTGGAGAAGCTCGGATATCAGGGGATGTATGTCGAGACGGGAACGCGACTCTTCACAGTGGTTGATGTGACGCGCGTGTGGGTGATGCTGGACGCATACGAATCCGACGTGCAATACCTGCGGCATGGACAGATGGTCGAATTCGAAGCAGAGGCATTCGCGGGACGATCCATGAAAGAGCCGATTTCCTTCATCGATCCGGTGTTAACCGATTCGACTCGGACGGTCAGGGTGCGTGTGAACGTGTCGAATGACGATATGTCGTTGCGCCCGGGGATGTTCGTGCGGGCCAAGGTGCATGTGGAGCTGGGGGAAGGCGGGAATGTGCTTGGAAACGAACTGGCCGGCAAATATGTCTGTCCCATGCATTTGGAGGTTGTCCGAGACGGGCCGGGCAAGTGCGACCAGTGCGGAATGGCGCTGGTGCTGGCGGAGTCGCTGGGATATGCCGCGTCACAGGCCGGGTCGGTGAAGGTGCTTTCAATCCCGGTGACGAGCGTGCTGCATACCGGCGAGCGTGCCGTTGTCTATGTCGAGCACGATACGGAAGACGGGCCGATCTTCGAGGGGCGCGAGGTCCAGCTCGGGATGCGGGCGGGTGACTGGTATCTGGTATTGGCCGGGCTGAACGAGGGCGAACGTGTGGTCACGCGCGGCGCGCTCCAGATTGATTCGGCGATGCAGATTCATGCGAAGCCGAGCATGATGCAGGCTGGGAACCGGTCCAGCGGCGGCGATTCAATGGGACGAGGTGCCTCGACAACGGCACTATCGAAGGCGGTTGTTTCGCGCGCAGTGGCTGGTGCGGCCTATCATGCCGTCGCCGCCCCGGTGATTGATGGATATCTCGAACTTGTGAAGTCGCTCGCCGCAGACGATGTGGCGAGGGCGAGAGCGGCGCTCTCGGCGATCAGCGGATCAGCCGAAAAAGCCTGGAAATCCGTTGGAACGGATAATGAATCGACAGGGGCACTCGGATTGCCTCCTGCCGATGCGGCACGTTTTTCTGAGCTGATGAAGGCAATTGGCGAGGCCGCGACACTTGATGCCGATTCGGGAATCGCGGCAATTCGGGAGCGATTGCCCCAAGTCAATGAGCCGATCGAATTGTATCTCCGCACGTTCGGTCATTCACGGGCGACGCCGATCTACCGGGCCTTCTGTCCCATGGCGTTCGACGACAAGGGCGCGCAGTGGTTTCAGGCTGACACGACCATTAACAACGCATACTTCGGGTCGCGGATGCTCCGCTGCGGCGTCATTCAGGGCGAGATCGGGGGAGACGGAAGGGAGAAGCGGCAGTGACAAACGAATCGCCGAACATGCCGCGCTCGATGGGCCTTGTTGATCGGGTTATTCACTATTGCCTGCATAACAAGCTGGTCGTGCTGCTGTTGCTCGCGTTCACGCTGTTCTGGGGCTGGAGGGTGATGCCGTTCAATGTCACCAGTGAGATCGTTCCGCGCGATCCGATTCCCGTCGACGCATTTCCCGATCTGGGCGAGAACCAGCAGGTGATCTTCACGGACTGGCCCGGCCGGTCTCCGGAGGACGTGGAGGATCAGATCACATATCCGTTGACGACGACGCTTCAGGGCACGGCGGGTTTCAAGTCGATTCGCGCGTTCTCGATGTTCGGGTTTTCAGTTGTATATGTCATTTTTGACGATCAGCATGACTTCTACTGGTGCCGTTCCCGTGTTCTCGAGAAGTTGAACGTGGCTCAGCAGCGATTACCGGCCGGCGTGACGCCTTCGCTGGGACCGGATGCAACCGGATTGGGACAGGTTTTCTGGTATACCTTGGAGGGGTCTCGAGGCGGTTTTGACCTGATGGAACTGAGGAGCCTTCAGGACTGGACGGTTCGCTACGCGCTTCAGGGTGTTCCCGGTGTCAGCGAGGTCGCAAGCGTCGGCGGCTATGTCCGCGAATATCAGATTGATGTGGATCCCGACGCGATGAGGGCGCACAGCGTTCGGCTTCAGGAAGTGTTTGAATCGGTTGCGCAGGCAAATATCGACGTGGGAGCGGGTACGATCGAATGGAACGGCGTCGAGTATGTCGTCCGCGGCAAGGGTTTCATCAAGAGCACCAGGGATGTCGAAGAGATCGTGATCAGGCAGACCGCCGGTGTGCCGATATATGTCAGCAATGTGGCACGTGTGCAGATCGGCCCGGCCCTTCGTCGCGGAGTCCTGGATAAGGAGGGCGTCGAGGCTGTGGGCGGCGTCGTGCTCGTGCGTTACGGCGCCAATCCGCTCAAGGTTATTGAGAGCGTGAAGCGTCGAATCGCCGAACTGGAACAGAGCGGCGCTTTGCCGACCCGGACGCTTCCAGACGGAACAACAAGCACCGTGAAGATCGTGCCGTTCTACGATCGCACTGATCTGATCAACGAAACGCTGGGTACGCTCCGTGACGCGCTCTGGGAGGAACTGCTCGTCACCGTTTTTGTTGTCATGCTGTTCCTGCGCGATCTGCGAAGCTGCACCGTCATCGGGCTGGGGCTGCCGCTTACCGTTGCCATGTGCTTCATTCTAATGAAGGCATTCGGTGTCGATTCGAATCTCATGAGCCTGGGTGGCATTGCCATTGCAATCGGCACCATGAACGACATGGGAATCATTCTCTCCGAGAATATTGTGCGTCATCTCGAGGAGAAGGGAGGTCGTATTCCAATACGGGACATTGTCTACGAGGCGACGAGCGAGATCGGATCGGCCATCACGACTGCGATCCTGATGACCATCATTGCATTCCTTCCTGTCTTCGCCCTGGAAGGACCGGAAGGCAAGCTGTTTCAGCCTCTGGCCTATACGAAGACCTTTGCCCTTCTTGGCTCGTTACTTGTCGCGATCTTCATTCTGCCGACCATGGCGCAGCTGATATTCACGCCGCTGGGAGGCGGGCGTGGACCGGGACGATGGATGTTGCCGAGTCTGTTTGTGGTCGGCGGCATCACAATGATGACTCTGGGATGGCACTGGGCGGGTATGGCCGTCGCCGCCTATGGCGCCTATTCAATCATCGATTCAATCGCGTCGCGCTCGGCGATGAAATGGGTGCGCTCTGTCGGTGGCCTGCTGGTCATTGGCGGTGTGCTTGTTTTGCTGACGGAACACTGGCAGCCGCTCGGGCCGGGGGCGGGCATGTTCCGTAATCTGGTGGTCGTGCTCGGCATCAACGTAGCGTGGTCGAGTGTGCGGGTGGTTTTCGTGGATTTGTATCCATACTTTCTGCGGCTGTTCCTCGATCATAAAGCGGCGTTCCTCTGCGTGCCCGCGACGATTGTGATCTTCGGACTGGTCGTCTGGCTCGGATTCGGACGGGTGTTTTCGTGGATGCCGCGACCCGGCACGGAGGCGGCAGGCCGGCAGCGATCGTTGTATTCAAAGTTCTGGGTGTCCGGGGTTCATGAGTTCCCCGGACTTGGTCGAGAATTCATGCCGCCTCTCGACGAGGGTTCTTTCCTGTACATGCCGACGCTCATGCCGCATGCCGGGGTCGGTGCAACGATCGACGCCGTGTCCGCACAAGACAAGGCCATTCGCATGATCCCTGAAGTCGAAAGCGTCGTCGGAAAGATCGGACGCGCCGAGACGGCTATCGATCCCGCCCCGATTTCGATGATCGAGACGATCGTCCTTTATAAGTCGGAATACAAACTCGATCCGATCACCGGCGAAATGATCATCGGCGAAAACGGCAAACCAATTCGCCAATGGCGCGACCACATCAGGTCGCCGGATGACATCTGGAAAGAGATTCAGGACGCCGCTGATTTTCCCGGTGTCACTGGTGCGCCGAAATTGCAGCCCATCGCGGCGAGGCTGGTGATGCTTCAGTCCGGCATGCGGGCTCCGATGGGCGTCAAGGTCTTTGGGCACACGCTTGAAGCCATCGAGCAAGCGGGTTACGAAATCGCGGAAATCATCAAGACCGTGCCGGGTGTTTCGCCCGCAACCGTCATTCCCGATCGAGTCGTCGGTAAGCCGTTTCTAGAGATCGAGATCGATCGCGAAAGGGCGGCGCGGTATGGCGTCAGAATCAGGGACGCGCAGGATGTCATCGAGATTGCACTCGGCGGCATGACCGCCACAACCACGGTGGAAGGCCGCGAGCGCTACCCCGTGCGCGTGCGCTACGAACGTGAGATTCGGGACAACATCGAGGCGATGGGGCGGGTGCTCGTTCCCGGAGCCGATGGCTCGCAGGTGCCATTGTCTCAACTCGCCGAAATTCAGTACGTCCGCGGGCCGCAGGAGATCAAGAGCGAAGACGGCTTCCTTGTGTCCTATGTGCTGTTCGACAAGTTGCCCGGCTATGCCGAGGTGGATGTCGTCGAGGCCTGTGATCGCACTCTGAAGGAGCGGATCATGGCTTCGGTCGATGACGATCTGCCGCGACTCATCATGCCCGAAGGCGTGCACTATCGCTTTTCGGGGACATACGAAAACCAGGTGCGCTTCCAGAAGAAACTGAGCGTCATTCTGCCGATCAGTCTCGGACTGCTCTTTATCCTTCTATACTTTGAATTTCGCTCGGTGCTTGTCTCGATGATCGTCTTCACTGGAATTCCTGTCGCCTGGGCGGGCGGATTCATCGGACTCTGGCTTGTCGCCCAACCGTGGTTTTGCAATTTCGAGGTCTTCGAAACCAACGTTCGAGACCTGCTGCATTTCGGAACATACAACCTCAGCGCGGCCGTCTGGGTCGGGTTCATCGCGCTGTTCAGCGTGACGACGGATGACGGCGTCGTGCTCGCGACCTATCTCGGTCAGGCGTTTCAGCGAACCCCCGTACGCGGGATCGCCGACATCCGCGCCAATATCATCTCTGCCGGCAATCGACGAGTGCGACCCTGTCTGATGACCTCGGCCACGACCGTGCTTTCACTCATGCCGATCCTCACCAGCGACGGCCGTGGCGCGGACATGATGATTCCGATCGCGCTGCCGGCAGTCGGCGGTTTGTCGATCGAACTCCTGTCGCTCTTCGTATTGCCCGTCTGCTACTGCTGGTACAAGGAAATCCTTTGGCGGCTCGGCAAACGCGAAGGACATTTCGTGACGGAATAGACGTCGGCCCCCTTCGGGCGCGGACAAAGCGACCGGCCGCGAGATGCCCGCGGACACCACCCGAAGCGTGCCGAATGCTCCGGCGCGGCACGGCGAACGCGCTCTGGTTTTCTAGATGCCAGGAATTCGTAAAATCCATTGCGGAAAAAAATCGCCGTGTATATGCTATGGGATCAGTGTAGTTCGGGATGGGGTTGTTCTCAGTTTATCTGATTAAGAGCTTGCAAGCGGCGGTTCCGATGCCAGTCGGACTCTGGCCGGTTTCTGCCCGCAACAAGCCTCGTCCTCCGAAAGGGTGGGAAGATGTCGAGCGTGGGAAAGTTCATAACTTCGTCAATCGTTGTGGCGGCCATGGCCGTTCAAGCGCAGGCGACTTTGGTCACCTTCACCGGTGGAACCGTCACGCGACTGGATTCATCAACGGAGACCACCAACAACACGGTGGTTTGGGATAATGTCGACTATTACGAAGAGGGAGGCTACCGGTTTGATTTCCTGCCCAATTCGGCCGGGGGATTCTCGACGAACGTTGGCAACTACTACGGTGTCGGAAACGACGTGATTCATGCACACTGGGCCACTGGGAATTTCGGAACCGTGACCTCCATGGAGATTACCCAGATTCTTCCCGGTACGTTCGATCTCAACTACTTCACTTTGACATCAAACACGGACCTGGGCGGAGGGCCGGCGAGCGGGAATGAGTTGGCGTATGTCCAGGGATTCGTGGGAAACGTGCCCACGGGAGCTCCCGTGCTGCTTCCATCGGAGGATTGGGGTTTTCCCGCGACGCAGGTTGCGCTCGGAAGCGCCTTCGATGCCGTCGACCGCGTTGTCTTCACCGTGATGAACAATGTCGATTGTTTCGGCATGGATGATTTCTACATCAATGAAGTGCCTGAACCGGCAAGCCTCGGATTGATGGCGATCGGATTCGGGGGACTCGTCATGCGACGACGACGCCTTCCGTCATAAGCCTCTCGACTGTATCAAACACGCGTAATTTGGCAGCATGGCGACCGCACAACCAACTGTGCGGTCGCTTTTTTATGGCCGAACATTCGCCATGGCCCGATTGGTGAGCACGGAGTAAGACCACGACACGTCAACGCAAACGCTCATCCAAACCTATGTCGATCGGCTTCGCGCGACCCGAAACATCTCCACGGCCGCACGCCGCGATTCGTCGTGATCTACAATCGGCTCCGGGTAGTCGCGGCCAATCACACACTTGAACTGCGCTTGCGAGATCGGCGGTGTTTTCCATGGCTCATGAATCGCGTGATTCGGGTAGTGCCGCAACTCCGGCACGAACCGGCGGATATAGACGCCGGCCGGGTCGAATCGCTCCGATTGAAGAACGGGGTTGAATACGCGAAAGTACGGCTGCGCGTCCGTGCCGATGCTCGCGCTCCATTGCCATCCGCCGAGATTCTGTGACAGATCGTAGTCAAGCAGTTTCCGAGCGAAATAGCGTTCGCCCCAGCACCAATCAATGAGCAGGTCTTTTGTAAGGAATGATGCAACGATCATCCGCGCGCGATTGTGCATGTAGCCCGTCGCATTCAATTCGCGCATCGCAGCGTCGACAATCGGATAGCCCGTTCTTCCTTCGCACCATGCGCCGAATTGCTCGCGATCCCGTCTCCAGGGAAGATCGTCAAGATCGGTCTGAAACGCATGCGACTGAGTGTGCGGAAAGAAGTGCAGGATCATGTTGTAAAATTCGCGCCATATCAGTTCGTCAACCCAGGTCGCCGCACCCGCGGACGAGCGTTTGATCGCCTCGCGGACCAGTTCACGAATGCTGATCGTTCCGAAACGCAGATGCACTGACAGTCGCGAAACGCCATCGGCGGCCGGGAAGTCGCGGAGGTCGCGATAGTGATCGATTCGTTGCAGGAATTCCTCAAACATCGCGCGGGCCGCGCACATTCCGCCGGCAACTGTGAGATCGGACTTGGAAAACCCAAGATCGCCGAGAGTCCATGCGTGGGACCACGCCGGCAAAGGTTTGGCGAACTTCCCGTTCTTCAGGGAACAATCCCGTTCGGCGATGTGCTCGTCGCGAAGAGCCGAACGCCACGCCTTCTTGTAGGGTGTATAGACCCTGAATGGCAGACCGGACTGGTTGATAATCTCGTTCCGCTCAAACACGACATGGTCCTTGTAGGTGAGCAACTCTCGGCCGTCGCGCTGAAGCGCCATGCCCACCGCCTGGTCGCGGGAGATTCGGCGTGGCTCATAATCATGGTTCGCATAGACGCGATCCGCGTTGAGTGTCCGTGCAAGTGTCGGAATGTCCTCGGAAGCGCGAGCGTATCGAACGATCAGACTGGAACCGAGTTTGCTCAATTCGGTGTCCAGTTCCGAAACACACTGATGGATGAAATCGACGCGACGGTCCGACTTGTCTTCGATGCGGTCCAGGATTTCGCGGTCGAAACAGAAAACGCAATAGACTTTTTCGCACGCTGCGAGGGCGTGATGCAATGCCGTGTTGTCGCGCAACCGCAGATCGCGGCGGAACCACATTAAGCCGGTTGACATGATTTACGGAGCTCTCGTCAGGGTTCTCTCAATTTTCGATTTCGGTGAATCATAGTCGGCACGGGGCCTGACGGGGACGAATGCGTCGGTTCGCCGGAATTCCGGAGAAGGCAATGAGCTGATTGCGGCTCTGCCCATTCGATTTCTGTGTTTTCGACCGAATTGAGAGGCTGTTTCAATCCGCCGTCGCGCCCGCGGCGCGCTATCATCTCCGGCACCGGCAATAGGCCGCTTTCTCCAATGGTGAGATGGAGAATCAGATAGTGTCGAAGCCGGATTGAAACGTGGGTCCCGCTGATAGGGAGTTCAAATTGATGGTAGCTCGACCTGTAAGATGCGACATGCCGTATCAGAAATCGCCGACGCTGATCAGCGTGTCGGACGAGGTCACGATCAGAAACGCCGCCGACCCGGTCGGCGCTTTTGTACTGGATGCCGAGCTTCACGTACCCCAAGCGATCGATCGGGTTTTTGACTTCTTCGGCGACGCTTTTAATCTCGAGCAGATCACACCGCCGTTTCTGCGATTCGAAGTGCTGACTCCGCGACCTATCCCAATGGCTGAGGGAACGTTGATCGATTACCGCTTGAAGGTTCGCGGCCTTCCCATGCGGTGGCGTTCGGAAATCACGGCATGGGAACCCCCGTTCCGATTTGTGGACGAACAGCGCAAGGGGCCGTACCGCCTGTGGCGCCATGAGCACACGTTTCAGGCGGCCGAGGGTGGAACCATCGTTCGCGATCGGGTGACCTATCGGGTGCCGGGCGGCCGATTGGTAAACCAACTCTTCGTGGCCCCGGACCTTCGGCGGATTTTTCAATACCGCCGGGATGCGTTAAGACGGGTTTTGACGTGAGTTTAGGCAGGGTCGGCGGTTGATTTGGCGCCGGGAGTTCACCGGGGGTTGCATATCAGTCCGGACAGGGAGATGGGGAGGGCGTTGATCCACCCGCGGGGCGCTCTGGACGGGATCAGGGACTGGTCGCCTTGGGCGTGCGGACGGGAACGGGCCGTCCCGGATAAACAATGCAGGGGTGACGGGGACGGTTCCATCTGCCTTGGGCAGGGTGCGGGCGGGCCTTGACGCAGGGATGCAGCCGGCTATACTGCGGGATTCTGGTAAGTGTTTGCGAACCGTGGATTAGCTGGAAGTTGAACATGTCCTTTGTCACGCAGAAGTGCTATCTCGCGAAGCCCAACGAAGTTGAGAGAAAATGGTACTCCGTCGACGCCGACGGAAAGGTGCTCGGTCGCCTCGCGGCGCGCATCGCCGTCGTCTTGATGGGCAAGCACAAGCCGACCTATACCGCCCATGTCGATACGGGCGATTTTGTGGTGGTCACCAACGCGGAGAAGATCCGCGTGACCGGCCGCAAGGACGAGGAGTACAAGTATGTGAACTATACATACTACTCCGACGGTCTGAACGTCACGCCGTACAAGAGCATGATGGCGAAGCATCCCGAGAGGATTCTGTGGTGGGCTGTGCGACGCATGTTGCCCAAGAATGCGATGGGGCGTCGGCTGCTCACGAAGTTGAAGGTATATGCCGGTCCGGAGCATCCGCATGCCGCACAGAAGTGCGAACCGCTGGTGTATGACGGCGAATAACAGGTAATCGACTCACGCGCGGGGTGGGCCGATGCTCTCTGCTTGGCCAGTCACGAAAGCGGAGTCTCGGATAAATAGATCCTTGCAGGAGTTTCACGAAGTGTCTGACCAAGCGACGGGAATGAATGTGACGGGCGGCGAAAGCGCGACGGCCGTGGCGGAAAAGCCGGCCGCTGGCGTCATGAAGAACGGCTATTTCTGGGGCACCGGTCGCCGCAAGACGGCGGTGGCCCGCGTTCGGATCCGACCGGGCGATGGCAAGTTTGTGATCAATGACAAGCCGATTGAAGGCTTCTTCTTCTCTGTTCGCGATCGTGCGGACATCGTCGCACCGCTGAAGGCGACGAAGACATTCGGCAAGTACGACGTATTCGCCAATGTGCACGGCGGCGGCGGAACTGGTCAGGCCGGCGCGGTGATGCTTGGTGTTGCCCGAGCGCTCCTGAAGGTCAATCCGGAATTTGTCGCTTCGCTGCGGGACGGCCGATTTCTCACTCGCGACCCGCGCGAAGTCGAACGCAAGAAGCCGGGACGCCCGGGCGCCCGCAAGCGCTTCCAGTTTTCCAAGCGCTGATTGTCTGCAGTGTATGTTGCGGCAGCACCTTCGTACATCGATCACAGCCCGATGCA
Organism: Phycisphaerae bacterium; assembly: GCA_019636475.1. Classification (NCBI taxonomy): domain Bacteria; kingdom Pseudomonadati; phylum Planctomycetota; class Phycisphaerae; species Phycisphaerae bacterium. The sequence continues at coordinate 443,253 of JAHBXN010000003.1, read as the reverse complement.
TTCATGCGTCGGGCTGTTTTCTTTTATTTGCGATGGGAATTACCGCCATGTGGGGCTGTGACCGTCTCTTTTATTATCCCGATGCCAGAATTCGCGGCACACCGGCCGATCACGATCTTGCATACGAAGATGTCTTCTTCGATGCGGCGGACGGCGTTCGGCTCCACGGATGGTTTCTACCCGCTCGTGGTGGCCCCGCGCGAGGCACCGTCGTGCATCTTCACGGAAACGCCGCCAACATCACCGGTCATTTCGAATTCATGCGATGGCTGCCCGACGCCGGATATCATCTGCTCGTATTTGACTATCGCGGCTATGGCCGAAGCAGCGGTACCGTCACGCGGAATGGGACCGTGTTTGATGCCGAGGCGGCGATCGATTATGCGGTTTCTCGCCCGGAAGTGAATTCGGAACGACTTTTTCTGATGGGTCAGTCGCTCGGTGGCGCCGTGGCCATCGTGACCGCGGCTCGTCACCCGGGCCGCGTACGCGGACTTGTTGTGGACGGTGCATTCACGCGCTATCGAGATATCGCCAGGCATCACGTACTGGCCCACCCGCTGACGCTGGTTGTCGGCTGGTGGTATCCACTGGTGCTCAGCGGCGAGCACGATCCGCTCGATGATGTCGCCGCCATTGCACCGACGCCGATCTTCATCATGCATGGGGCGGCGGACCGCGTCGTACCGGCGCGCATGGCGCGGGAGCTGTTCGAGGCGGCCGCCGAGCCGAAGCAATTGTGGATCGCCGAAGGCATGGACCACTACCAGGTGTGGCTGGACCGCTTCGAGGAGGCGCGCGGTCGAGTCCTGCGTTTCTTTGAAGAGGCTTTGGCCGGTGATTAGGTCCGAAGCCGCTAGGTCGGGTCGCGGCGCTGACGCGGACGCGGCACCTTTCCGTCCCGGATGTCAGCGATCACTCGCGGCAGAAGTTCATGCTCCAGTTTACACACCCTTGAAGCGAGCGTTTCCGGCGTATCGTCGGGCGAGACGGCGCAACGCGTCTGGGCGATGATTTCGCCGGCGTCATATTCATTGTTCACCCAATGGACCGTGCAGCCGGATTCGGATTCGTGGGCGGACAGGACCGCTTCATGAACCGCCCGGCCATAAAATCCTTTGCCGCCAAATTTTGGCAGCAGGGACGGATGAATATTGATTACCTTCCCCAGCCAGCGCCCCGGCACCATCCAATAGCACAACCAGCCGGCCTGCACAACCAGATCGACGTCATACACGTCCAACGTCAAGGTCAGATGATTGGAAAACGTGGCAATATCTGGGTGGTCCTTCACCCGAATGACATCGACCGGCAGGTCCGCCGTCTCCGCGCGGGCCACGCCTTCGACATCTGAGCGCGATGAAACCACAACCGGTATTTCAACGCCGGCAAGCCTTCCGTCGCGGATACGATCAATCAGGTTCTGCAGGCCCGTGCCGCTGCCGGAAATCAACACGGCGATCCGAAAGGGACCGCGCCGCAAATCGTTTCTTCGCTGACGACGGCTCATGGGATAATGCCGTTCTTTTGGAGAAATTTCTCAATCTCGCGAGGGTAGCGGTCCAGGTTCGCGTCGCCCGGGAAATCGTTGTGCATGCAGTCGTACTCGATGTACGTGACGTCTCTGCCAATCCTCTGAAGCTCTCGGCCGTGCCAGACCGGAACAATATTATCCCGTGTGCCGTGATGAATCAGAATTGGAATATCAAACATGGGAAGTACTTGGTCAGTGTCAAAAGGACTGCGCAAAAGAAAAGCCGGTGCCAGATAGCGTCTTGCGAATGGACGAAGGCTGGTAAACGTCGAGCCGAGGATCAACGCACGAGGCTTTAAGCGAGCGGCAGTCTGAACCGCGACACCGCCTCCCAGCGAACGTCCGTGATAAACAACCCGCTTCGGATCAACTTCCGGACGCTTGAGTGCCTCATTCACGAAAAAGACTGCATCGTCGACGATGGCCGCCTCGCTGGGCTGACCGGCCGACCGTCCGTAGCCGCGATACTCCGGCAGCAGGACGGAGCATCCTATCGCTCGGTAAAGCTCGATCGCAAATCTTTGGCTATCAATGATTTCAGCGTTGCCATGAAAATAAACCACGAGTGGCGAGGCGATTCCTTTTCTCGCGGCAGGGCATGGAACAAACCAGGCTACGACCTGATCGCCGTCGCCAAGGTCGCGATTGAGCACCACCGTGGAGTTGTCATACTTCTCTTCGACGCTCGGCTCAGGCGATGCGAAATCCGGGAAAACCAGCCATCGCTGACCCACGATGAGCAGAAGGCACCAGCATAAATAAAGAACCGCGAGTCGTTTTGCGAACTTGATCACGCGCTGGCGCCTTGTTGGCTTGGACGCTTGTGCCGCGCCCTCGGCGAATTTCACGTCTGCGTCACCCATGAAATCATTATGGGTGGCGATTGCAGCGTGTGCAACACGATCGCATTCCCGCTCACGCGCCGATGATACATCGCGGGCTATCGTCGGCGCCCTGAGTCATCATGTCGAACGCATCTTCACGGATAACCGAGCACATAGGCCGTCCATGCCGCGCAGTTCTGAGTCTTAATCGTCTTGCGGAAAACTCCGTCCCCTTCTCCGTTCTCCAATGTACCTTCCCAGTAGACTTCAGTCTCACGAAAACCCGCGCTGAGCATGGCATCACGTATTCCGCCGAGCGTCCACAATCGCCAATCGTAGGTAAATGCCTTGCGCAACTTCGTGCCGTCGGGAAATTCGAAATGAATATGGCACAGCGTATCATCGGTAATCGGATCATAGAGTGCCTGATCCCATACATAGGTGAAGCCGCCGCACTTTCGCCTTTCCTGCATCGGCTTCTGTGCGTCGAAACCGCCATAAGCATCAGTGACAAACAGCCCGTTTCTGTGGAGCGACTTTCGAACTCTTGAGAAATAGGAAACGAGTTCGTCGCGCTTTTTGAAGATGAAGTAGCTGAAATTGAACGCGCCGATGACATGCATCTTCGGATCGACCACATCCAGCACATTCCGGTTGAGCAGATGGACGCGCTCCCGCTGTCCGGGTTTCAGCCTGACCAGATTGTTCCTGCGACCCCAGTCGATCGTGTCGCTGCACAGATCGATGCCCCATGCGTGGTTGCCCGATCCACGCTTGACCCAGTCACAACTGATCAGAAAGGTTCCGCAGAAGTCTTCCCGGAAATGCGTTGGTTCCACGCCGTATCGTTTCTTGTAAACGCGCCTACAAAACGAAACCTCTGCCTCGGGCGATTGCACTGAATTTTGGTAGAGTATCTGCTTATCAGCCGTTCGAGCAGTGTACTGTGGTCTGGGGGTTTTTTTCGATTTGGGCATTCCGCGCTCTCGTGGGGGTTGAAGGTCTACTTAGGATCATCCTCATCAGGAATCTGGCGTCGACGATGCAACTTGTGAATGGACCAAGTTGCCACCGACGACGCACAGGCCTCCCGCTGTGGTTCAACACTTAAACTGGCTTCACGTAAATCTCGGCAGTGCGGCCGTCGAGGTCAACTGTCACGGGTTCGACACCTGTAAGACGTTGATCCACAATCGAGTCCGCAAGCGTCTCGGCGGTGATATACGCCGCGTGCGCATGAACGATGCGGCTGACTTCCCCGTCGCCGACGATGGCCAGTTGGATCCGCTGCTCATAGCGCAGATCAAGGCCCTTGCGGGCCTGCTGAATCTGGTTGACCAGATCTCGGACGTAACCCTCGTCGCGCAGCTCTGTCGTGATATGCGTGTCGAGAACGATGATGCCGCATCCGGGAATGCGCTCCGCTGCATAGCCGTCCCGTGCGTGGAGTTCGATGAACAGAACATCCGGCGTCAGTTCAACATCCTGCCCGTCGATGTTCATATGGTATGAACCTTCCGCTTCAATCTGCCGGACGATCTCATAGGGCGTCGGGTGCTTTGCCAATGCGGCCTTGATCTTCGGCGCGAGCGGTCCATGCTTGGGTCCGATGATCTGAAAATTCGGCTTGACCTCGTAGTGAACGCACTTGTCGATCTCGGCATGCGTGACAAATTCGATACGCTTCACGTTCAGCTCGTCGCGGATGATCTCCTCATAACGCCTGATCACCTCGGCCTGGCGGTGAAACAATTCGATCGATCCGAGCGGTTGACGCACACGCAGCTTCGCCGCGGAGCGTGCCGCGCGGCCGCACGACACTAGCTGTCGGACCCATTCGATCTCCTCGTTCAGGCGGACATCAACCACCTTCTCGACGGACTCCCTCGTATCTGCCGTGACCGGATAGTCGCACAGGTGCACGCTGATCGGCGCCGCCTGATCGTGGGATCGCACAAGGTTCTGGTACATGGACTCGGCGATGAATGGTGTGAACGGGGCGATGAGCTTGGCCGTCGAAACCAGGCAGTGGTGCAGCGTCTCATATGCAGCACGCTTGTCCGAATCCATTTCGCTTTTCCAGAATCGATCACGACTGCGTCGGACGTACCAGTTCGACAGCGCATCGACGAATGCGCTGAGTGTGCGGGCCGCATTGAAGTTGTCGTAGGATTCCATGCAGTCATAGACGCGAATGGCCGTACTGGCGAGTTCGCTGCGGATCCAGCGATCCAGCGGGTTAAGCGTGGCCGCGCCATCGTCGGCGCGTCGGTCCGCCGGCGTCCACTTGTCGATGTTCGCGTAAATCACGAGGAAACTGTAGCAGTTGTAGAGTCGAATGATGAACTCACGTTGCCCTTCGGCGATAGCGGATTCCTGAAACCGGATGCTGGTCCACGGCGTCTGGCCTGAAAAGAAAAGCCAACGCATGGCGTCCGCGCCTTCGTGATCGAAGATGTAGGTCGGCTCCTTGTAGTTCTTCTTGCTCTTCGACATCTTCAGGCCGTCTTCGCCCAGCAGCAGGCCGAGGACGATGCAGTTCTGGAACGGGTGAGGATACGGCACGGCATCAGCGCCGGCTGTCGGATCGATGTTGGCGAGGGTGCCGCGGGCGACTCCATTCTGACCAAACAAGAGCACGCTGATGGCCGTCAATGAGTAAAACCATCCCCGCGTCTGATCCAGCGCTTCCGAGATGAAGTCCGCGGGGAATTGCTCGCAGAGTCGCTGCACGCTGCCGGCCGCGTGCGGGAATCCCCATTGTGCAAAGGGCATCGCGCCCGAGTCATACCAGCAGTCGATCACTTCCGGCACGCGGTGCATGCGGGCCGGCTCGGTCGCCTCGTCAGAATCACGGGTGCCGCAAGCCGGGCACGCGTATGTCAGCGCGTCAATGTAAGGCTTATGCACCTTTAGATGATCGGAGAGTGTCGGTTCAACCCGCTTCGCGCGTTCCCAGACTTCCTGTCCGGCAACACCGGGCTTGGACATTAGCGCGTCGTACGACTCAACGGCCTCCATCATGCCACAGACGCGGCACTGCCAGATCGGCAGAGGTGTCCCCCAGTATCGCTCGCGCGAGAGCGACCAGTCGACGTTGCTTTCGAGGAATTTCCCAAAACGGCCGCCCTTGATATGGTCGGGCAGCCAGTTGATGTGCTCGTTGTTCTCAAGCATGTCGTTTTTGAACTGCGTTGTGCGAATGAACCAACTCTTGCGAGGATACTGAATGAGCGGGTCCTGTTCGGCTCGCCAGCAGAAGGGGTAGTCGTGGCGATATTGCTCCTGGTGCAGCAGCGTCGCGATGTCGACCGCTGCACTGTACGCCCTCTTCTCCTTCAACTCACGGATGATGTCCTTGTCGCAGTCCTTGACCCAGCGACCTTCATAGGCAGGCGCATCTGCGGTGAATTTGCCGTTCGGCGCGACGGCACAGAGCAGGGGAATGGAGTCCGGCTGCCGAAAGCGTTTCCGCTCCTGCTGCAGCAGATCGAAGTCCACTTCGCCGAAGGCCGGCGCCTCGTGAACAAGACCGGTCCCCGAATCAAGCGTGACGAAATCCGCATGAACCACGCGCCAGAGAACGTACGGCTGCGGAGTCCGACCGTCGCCGACGGCGCTGTCAGTCAAGGCCGCACGATAGTCCCCGAGCGGCACACCGGCCTCAGCGCCCGGGATCAAGTCGCTGGCGGGGCGTTTGCGGTAATAGTCGAACGGCGGGCGATAGCTCAGCCCGACCAGTTCGGATCCCTTGACGGTCCGCTCAACCTTCCAGCATTTCTTCTTGGCCTTCTTGGCGATCTGATCCACCAAGGCCGAGGCGAAGATCAGACGCTCGCCGGTCTCCTCATCGTGGACCACCGCGTAGTCAAAATCCCGGTGGACGGCTGCAAAGCTGTTGGACGGCAGCGTCCAGGGCGTCGTCGTCCAGACCAGAAACGATGCGTTCAGCCTCTCCGCTCCGAGGCCGGAGGACGATTCGGAAAGTACGGCCCTCGCATGCTCGTCGATGACGATGGGAAATCGGACATAGACGCTTGGATCATCGACTTCGCGATAGCCCTGGCCGACCTCGCCCGATGACAGCGCCGTGCCACCTTGCGCCCACCACCAGACGATTTTGTGCCCCTGATAGAGCAGGCCGGCATCGAAGAGCTGCTTAAGGCTCCACCAGACGCTTTCAACGTAGCTCTTATGATAGGTGACGTAGGCCTCTTCCAGGTTGACCCAGAAGCCGAGTCGGCGGGTCAGAGTTTCCCATTCCCTGGTATAGCGAAACACGCTTTCAAGACACTTGCGATTAAAGGGCTCGACCCCGTAGGCCTCGATTTCCTCTTTGCTGTGAATGCCAAGTTCCTTGCAGACCTCGACCTCGACAGGCAGACCGTGCGTGTCCCAGCCGCCCTTGCGAAGACAGTAATGCCCCGTCATGGTCTTGTAGCGAGGGAACAGGTCCTTCATCGCCCGCGTCAGGCAGTGGCCGGGGTGGGGCAGGCCGTTGGCGGTGGGGGGGCCTTCGAAGAAGACGAAAGGCTTGCCACCCTTCCGCGCGTCGAGCGATTTCTGATAGATGCTGTGCTCATCCCAAAAGCGTAGGATGTCCTTCTCATTCGCCGGAAAGTCGATGCTGGAGGGGAGTTCTTTGAACATTTGAAGTCTTCGATTCCGCCTTGTGATAGATACCACGATTCGACGTTGGATATGCTACGCTCCAAATAGTCGCTCTCTCGTCATCTCATACTGAACCACGCATGCTTCGCCGTCATGTCCGATCGTGGAGGCCGCAGCAAGCGAATAGCCGCACTTCTCGATAACCCGAATCGACGCCGTCAGGTGCGGAAGAGTCTCCGCCACGATTCGCTGGACCCGGCGATCGAGAAACGCCCAGTGCGTCAGGGCTCGAACTGCTTCGGCTGCATAGCCCTTCCCGTGGTGCGCGTCCAGGATTGCATATCCAATATCCAGTCGGCCATCCCGCGGCGGGCCCTTGAACCCGACGAAGCCGATTAACGACTTCTTTTCGCGCAGAACTAGATACCACGCCAGCCCGCTCATCGAACTGCCTCCGGAGTCGATCAGACGGACCAACGGTGCTTGAGCATCAGCCATGATCTCCGGCGGCCACTCCGGCGGAACATGAGCATCAAGCGCCAGGGCAAATGCGGCGTGATCGCCTTCCGCGGCAGCGCGAGCCATTTCGACGTCACCGCAAACGAGTGACAGCCGGGGCGTTTGAATGACCTGTCGTCGGTTCACGAATGGACTCCGATGTTCCCCGCGAAGGGATCGTCGATCGCGGCGAGTCCTCCCTCGGAATTCGAACCTTCGATCGACGCAGCCACGGCGCCAGAGGCTTCCGGCTTCGCCTCAAACAGCCTGATCTGCCGCCACGCTCCGTGAGCAAATCGCCGCCAGAGAACAACGCCCAGAATCGTAATGTAGAGCGTACAGATCATCCACGGACCGTGTAAGCCCATTTGCGGGACGAATCGGACCATGCCGTAGCCCCCGCCCATGAATACGGTCCAGCAAAGAAGAACAAGTACCACCGCGGGCCATTTCGTATCGCCCGCACCCCGAAGCGCGTTGATATAGACGATGCACAACGCGTCGGAGACCTGGAACAGCGCGGCCCAGATCAGTATCCCGACCCCCGCGTCGATCACTGCCTGATCGTCCGACACCAATGACATCAGCAATCGGGGAATCAGCAGAAAGAACAGGCCGATGAACCCCATGTAAGAGCCGGTAACGATCAATGCGGCCTTCGTCTTTCGCATCGCGACGTCCGGCTTGCCTTCACCGATTGCGTGGCCCACCAGTGTACACAATGCCACGCCTACGCCGATGGCCGGCATGAACGCAACATGCATGAACTGGATGCCCACGTTGGATGCTGCCAGCGTCGCGGTGCCAAAGCCCTGCATGATGACGGCAAGGAACAGGAACCACGCCCCCACGTCCAGAACCCACTGAATCGCAGTCGGTCCGCCTATTTTCAGCGTGGATAACAGCCGATTTCCGTCGAGTCCGCGGTTCGCTCGTGTTCCAAACCGGTCCCGGAATTCTGCAGAAAAGAACACCCACCCGAGTACAACGAGCCGAACGACCCAACCGAAAATGGTCGCAATCGCCGCCCCGGTAATGCCCAGTTCGGGAAAGCCGCACTTCCCGAAGATGAGCAGGTAGTTCCCGACCACGTTCGTGATCAGAGCGGCGATGATGGCCTTCAGGGCCACCCCCGGCTTCTGAACGCCGTTGAAAAAACCTTCGAGGCCGGCGCAGGCCACGCCGAAAGGCACGGACCAGAATGCGACGCGGCAATAGTCGGCCTCCATGGCGCGGACCGCCGCTGGCGCGTCGATTCCCGCCCAGACCGCATCGGAAATCAGGGTCATGGCGAATGCGATGGGGATCGTGAACACGGCGATATACATCGTCTGCCACGCATAGCCACTCGCTTCGCGGGGTTCACCTCGACCCAGCGCTTGAGAGGCAAAGGTCTGAACGCTGGTAACGACGCCCATGCCGAGGCACAGAGCCATGAAGACAAAGAGCGTGGCCGGACTGATGGCGGCAGTGGCCTCGGTGCCGAGGAACGAGACCTGGTAGAAGTCCGCGAAGCCCATGAGCATGCGTGACAATGTGATTCCAATGATCGGCATCGCGAGTGTCAGCAGCGTGCGGATGTCGGCGACCAGCACGGATCGACTGTGGGTCGGCTCGAGTAACGGTGCGTTGGATGTTGATGCAGCTTGCATTAGGGAATGACTCTGGTGCTGTGGGCGGCGACCGGCCGCCTTGGCTCTCATTTTCTATCAAACAAAAAAACCCCGGAAACTCGTGGTTTCCGGGGCTGGTGTGTTCAAGTCGGTCGCCGTGACACACTAAACCAGGGAAACCCCTCGCGCAGTCGGATTGCTGTCGAGGACACTCGCCGTCCTCGCGACAATCTTCAAAGAGTTGGGTTTGAACTGGCTCATGTACGGAACTCCATGCATGGAGATTAGTGGCCGTGGTTGCTCACGTCAAGGCGGCGGTCGGCCCCCCCTTTGAATATCGGTGCGTCCGGCCTAACATTGAACCCATGCGGAAGCGTTCTCAGCCTAATCGGTCCTTCGGCTTGGCGGGTTGCGAGGGTTCCTCGCGACGAAACGCCGCGCTCATCCTGGTGGCGTCGCTCTGCTTGGGTTGGAGTTGCATAGAGTCCGCCGACGGGATCAGTGAGATGCCTTCGGATGGAGAGGAACTGCCGATTCTCCGCGAGGTGGTCCGCGTTCATTCGCATGAAACCCGCGCGATGCGGCTTGTCATTCGGGACTCGGCGGCCCTCGCGAAGGTTCCGCTCGAACAGATTCCGATTGACTTTGATCACGAGATGATGCTTGTGATAACGCTCGGTCGCGTCCCTTCCGATCAATACCGCGTAAAAATTGACCGGGTCGTCAGGGAGGGGGGCGAACTCCGCGTGGAGTCCTCGGTCGTCCAGCCGCCGGAAGGTGCCCCGCTTGTTCCCTCAAGTCCCTATTGCATCGCCGTTGTTCCGAAGTGTGAACTGAACGTCGCCGGGTTCTCCAGCAATCCGCCGGCGAGACAGCGGACATGGACACAAAGTGAACCGGGATTCGGTCGTTGATCCCCGGATGATTGCGACGCGCCATTCTTCACGGCTATACTCTGGCTGAATGGCTGCGGGCGTCATTGGCCGTCCCGCCGAGGAGTGTCGGATGTCACAAACCACCCGAACGATTGACGACATCAGGGCCGATGTGACGGACATCATCCGCCAGCTTCGGCCGGCCGTTCAGAGTGATGGTGGAGACATCGAGTTGATCGACGTTGGCGTCGATGGCGTGGTCAAAGTCCGGCTTCACGGCGCGTGCATCGGCTGCCCGTCGGCCGCCGTCACCCTCAAGCTCGGCGTGGAGCAGTCTTTGCGCGACAATGTGCCTGAAGTGAAAGAAGTTGTCTGTGTCTGATCCGCGCGCTCCCGACGGCGGTGGCGACAAAAAACATTGAAAAACAGCGCCCGCTTGATGCTCGACATCGAAAGTTCAGCTTCCTAACCCCTCCCGCTTGAGGCTTACCGCGTGCGTGACCGGATGATACGAAATTTTCGATCGCATGGAGATTCGCGAGCTCGAGCGATTGTTTTGCTGTCGGCTTTTGCGGTGTGCATTGCGATCATGCAGTATGCGCGTGCTGCAGGCCGTGAACCGACCGGTTCGATTGGCGCCTATCAGCCGGGAAAAATCAGCGGCGACGTGAGCAAATCCGGCGGTCCGGCGGCGTCGGCATCGCGCCGCGGCGAGGCCGTTCAGGCGATTCGCGAGGGTCGTTATGACACCGCCGAGTCACTGATCCGGGCGGCCATGAAGTCGACCCAAAGCACCGGTGTAAAAGACAACTGGCGGATAGTCGAATCGGAACTGGAGTTCGCTCGGAAGCGTTACACGAAGTCAGCCCTGATCTCGATGCGAATTGTCATTCTGACACCTGAAAGCGAGCAGGTGGGGGCAGCATTGTTTCGCGCGGCCCGGGCGTATGAGAAGCTCGGCCGCCCCGCCAAGGCGAGGGAACTTCACCGCGAGTGCATTGAGCACCGAACGACATCTGACGCGATACGAAGGAAATCGGAAAAGCGCATCGAAGTGCTCGATGCCGCGGGCGAGAAAGCATGAGCTCCGGCGAAACGGTCTATCTTGAGACGATGGGATGCCAGATGAACGCCCTTGATAGCGAACTTGCGCTCGGTGCGCTTCTATCGCGGGGCTATCGAATCACGGGTGACATGAATGCGGCATCCATTGTCGTGCTGAACACATGCTCCGTCCGGCAGCATGCCGAAGACAAAGTGTATTCCCGCCTGGGACAACTCAAGGGTTCGCGAAAGCGGAGCGCCGACCAGATTATCGCTGTCATCGGCTGCATGGCTGAGCGGGACGGCGACGGCCTGCTTGCGAGAATGCCGCATGTCGACATTCTCTGCGGGCCGACCGAGCTGGGCCGACTTCCGGGTCTGATTGACGACGTTAAAGCGACTCGATCCCCGGCCGTCGCGCTTTCCGGGCGTCTGCGACAGCGGTCGACTCCGATTCGATCAGGCGGTGGTCATGACGACCTGGAAGCCCTCGATTCCGGTCGCGTGTTCGGCCTGTCCTCCCATCCGGATACGCCGAAAGTCTTCGGGCGCCATCAGGCGTATGTCCGCATCACGCGCGGTTGCAACAAGTATTGCACGTTTTGCGTGGTGCCCTATACCCGCGGGCCGGAACAGCATCGACCGCCGGGCCAGATCGTGGATGAAGTGCGCCGCCTGGCGGATTCGGGTGTCGTTGAGGTGACGCTCCTGGGTCAGACAGTCAATCATTACGAGTATGTCGGCGAAGGACCGCGAGGGCGGACCACCTTTGCTCAACTGTTGAAGCGCGTGCATGACGAAGTGCCGCAACTGCCACGTCTGCGGTTTGTCACAAGCTATCCGCGGGATTTCACGGATGAGTCGCTGGAGGTCATGGCCGCGTCCGAGCGAATCTGCAAGTACCTGCATGTTCCGGCGCAAAGCGGCAGCAACGACGTGCTAAAGCGGATGAACCGTGGCTACACCGTTGAACAGTACATGAGCCTGATCGACCGGGCGCGGAAGCTCATGCCGGATATTTCGATCGCAGGGGACATGATTGTCGGCTTCTGCGGGGAGACGGAATCAGATTTCCAGATGAGCATGGATCTGCTTCGGAAGGCTCGCTATAAAAACTGTTTTATCTTCAAATACTCGCCTCGCCCGGGAACGACAGCGGACGGGCGATTCACCGACGACGTCCCCGATGAAGAGAAGCGCCGAAGAAACAACGACATGCTCGCGCTTCAGGCCCAGATCAACGTCGCGAATCATCAGGCGATGATGGGTCTCTTGGCCGAAGTGCTTGTCGAAGGGCCGAGCAAGGTCGAAATGAAACGGCAGGAATCGGAACAGGATCGCGGCGACGAGGTTGACGCAGCCGATGAACGGCCCCGCGCCGGCTCGGGCACGTTGCAGCTTGTGGGTCGAACCTCCGGCGACCAGATTGTCGTCTTTTCGGGGTCGCGCGAATTGATCGGGCGAATGGTGGACGTGCGGGTCATCGCGGCGACCCCCTACACGCTTCATGGCGAACTAGTTGACGGCGGCAGGCCGAACGGCAGCCCAATGGTTCAATCAAACCACTCCCGCGGCAATCTTTCGCTTGATGTCCTCAATTAACACCGCTTTCGGGGGGTTTGGTGGGGTGGTCGGCGGCGGGCCGAGTATTGGCGGCAGGCTGATCGGCTTGCTCCGCGGGGAGGTAACCTTTATATTGTGGGGCTCCCAAATGTTTCCGGCTGCCGGCCGGGAACCGCGTTTCAGGCCTGTCGGACCGCGCCGACGCCACAGGCCTGTGATTGAAATCTGGACGGCGCGGAACCGCCGCAAACGGCATTGTCCGACGAGGTTGTCGGCAGGGTGTGTCTTCCCTGAGATTTGCGGCGTGTGAAAGACAAGCAGGAGTCTACGGAGAATGGGAACGTATCACGGTCCGAAAGTTCGATTGTCCCGCGCCCTCGGCGTGCCGATCGCGGAAACCCCCAAGCACATGCGGCTTCGCCGCGAGAATCCGCCCGGCGTGCATGGGCTGGGCGCCGGTCGGCGCAAAAGCCTTTACGGCGAGCGCCTCATTGCCAAGCAGCGGCTCGCTCGCTATTACAACGTTCGCGACGGACAAATGCGCCGCTACATGAAAGAAGCGAGCAAGTCGAAGCGAACCACGCCCGTTGTCCTTCACGAAATGCTGGAGACCCGCCTCGATAACGTGATTAGGCGTCTGGGCTGGGCGCGAACGATCTGGCAGGCGCGGCAGATGGTTTCACACGGGCACTTCACCGTGGATGGTCAGCGCGTGAACATTCCATCCTATGCTGTGCAGCCCGGGCAGCGAATCGCCGTGAGGCCGAAGAGCCTGAACGTCGTCAAGCAAATCAGCGAGACGGCGGAGTTTCATCTTCAGCTCGATTGGCTTCAGCGCGACGATGCGAAATTCGAAGCGACCATTGCACGAATGCCCGCGCTGGAAGACAGCCGAATTCCCTTCGATGTCGATTACAACCTGATCGTCGAGTACTACAGCCGCTAGGCTTTCATTCAACGCGACTACATCGTGATCAGGCCCGCGACCGAACCGTCGCGGGCTTTTTCACGCGCGGTGCGATACAAGTCCGCGGCTCCGGGTTCCTACAGCGCGTCCACGCCTTCTTATGCACGCCGGGCGTTGAATGACCACGGCCCCGTCCGACCGGAATCGCACGGGGCCGTCTGGGCCGATTGATGGAATTCGTGAGTGTGCGTCGGCAATTATTTCACCCGTCTCGCGGTGTATCGGCGACGCTGTGACACTGTTCCGCCGCAGGCCATCAGCATGAAGGTGAGCAGCGACGTGCCCGCTCCCATTCCACACAGACCGTTGTTGCCGCCTGCGTTCTGATTCTCGTTGTCGCCATTGTTGTTGTTGTTGTTGTCCGGATTGTCGTTCACGATCTCAGTGCAGTCGGGCACGCCGTTGCCATTCAAGTCGATGCGATCGTCCTCATCGGCGCACAGATCGCACGCATCAATGACGTCGTCCCCGTCTGAATCAATTTCGCATTCGTCCGGGATGCCGTTCGCATCACAGTCCATGCTCGCACCGGACTCGATGTCCTGAGCGTCCTCAATGCCGTTGGCATTGCAGTCAGTGATTTGTGGTTCAACGGCCAGGCCCTGTGTCCGCAGTTCCAGTCTGAACGGGCTCGGTACAGCGTTACTGAAGAAGCGGGCTAGCGTGATTCGATCGCCTTCGTCCGCCGGTACGCAGGTCAAGCTGAGTGTTGTTGACGCGCCGGGTGCGATTGTCGCCTGTGTGAAGCTTGCTGAATATTCGGCGGACTGATTGCCGGTGAAATCGATATTCGAGATATTCAGCGTGGCGGTACCCGTATTGAGCAATTCGAGGCTGATCGTGGCTGCGGTTCCGATTTCCGCACCATCCAACTCAACGAGATCATTCTCGGCAAGCGTCGCCCCCACGAGGCTTACTTCCATCTCGGGAATGAGTTGAACCACACCGGTGCCGCTGACGATGAAGCTGAAGTTCGGCTGATTCGGATCGTTATTCGGCAAGGTCATGACAGCCTGCCGCAGACCCGCCACGGACGGCGTGAACACGACGACGATAGTCGTCGTTCCGTCCGGTGCGATCGTGCTGGTCAGCATGTTAAACGCGAAATCCGCCGCACCCGGACCTGCGAAGGTTGGCTGGCCCAGATCGAGCGCGCCAGGTCCGCCATTCACGATCGTCAGCGTTCGATTCACGTTCGCACCGGTATTGGCATTGCCGAATTGAAGCGTCGATCCGTCAAAAATCTGTTGGCCGGCGGCAACGTTGAAGACGCTCATCGAAGCGGGCGCCACAGGTGGGGTCAGCGCGGCGTTACTGATTCGAATTGAGTATCGCTGGCAGTCGCTGAAACCGTCGATTGAGTAGACCTCCGCGACCATGTAGCCGGCGGTCTGGTAAGGAATCGGCGGATGGTATTCAGCCTCACCGGCTCCATTAAAATCGATCTGTGCCAACAACTGGAAGGTGTTGGTTTGCGCGGAGACGCGCCTCCAGAGTCGCAGGCCGAGATTGCGAACGGCCTTTGCGTTAACCGTGGTCGTTAAGTTTGGATTCGATTGCGGGGCGAATTGATAGGTCGTGCCGATCGGATCGACACGAATGGCGATCGGCACGCCGGCGAACGCGGTGAACCCGTAGAAATCCGCGGAATCCGCGCGTTCCAAGGCCATGTTGTCAAAGGTCAGCACTTGCGCGCCATTTGTCGGAGAGGTCAGCGGGCCGCCGAGGAAGCTATTATTTGCGATGACGTTGTTCGCTTCGAAGCGGTCGCCGTAGAGTGACTGTGCGCCACGGATGTCATCTTCCTGCGGTCCGTCATATGCCGTGGAGAGAAATGGCTCCATCAATTTGGTACTGTCGGTCGGCAGGACGTGGTTCAGCCCGAGTCCATGACCGTGTTCATGGGTGAGGATGTTGCGGAGGTTGAGATAGTCGTTGACCGGATTTACGAACTGCCCGATGTCGAGGCTGTCGAGGACCATGTCTCCGCCAAACTGCGGAAAGAAGTTAACGGCGAGCGGCTCACCCAGCGACCTCATCGCGATGCGGATGTCACCTCTCAGGCCGAGCGCTCCAGCGCTTGTCGGGAATGCAGCGCCGTCGTCGGCGACTTCGACGTATGTGATGTTGAGAATTTCGCCCCATTGATTCAGTGCCTGTGCAAACTTGGCTTTCCACGCGACTCGACCTCCGGGGAAGTTTGCATCGAATCGGGTGAAAAGAGAGCTGGGCTCACTCTCGACCGTGCCGGCGATTGTGATCGGTGTGCCGTCCGGCACGAAGCTATAGGTCAGAGTCAATCGCTCGCCTTGTGCGACGGCACCGTCTGTGGCCGTGGCGGTCCATCGACTGCCCTGAGGGAGAAATGAGGCAAACTGTTCATCGGGGAGTTGCTGAAGCACGGACAGGACGCCGACCTCATCCGCCGCAGGATCGAAGAGTATGCTCATGCCGGACAGCGTGACGCAGCGGCCGCAATCGTCGTGGTGATCTCCTGCGTGACCGTCCGGATGGTCCACACCTTGTGCGACTGCCCACGATCCGCCGTGTGTGACCTCAGCCACCTTCTTTGCGATCATCTCCTCGCGAGTCAATGAATGGAAAGTTGCCTGTGAGGCATCGAATCGTCCGTCTGATGCGAATGCAGTGGACGAAAGCAGCAGGGCGGTCAGTGCCAGACCGGCCAGGCAGGCTACTGAATTCAATGATCGGAAGTGGCGGATCATGTTCATATTCGTGATCTCCTCTAAAAATCGGTCGAAACTTTTCGGTTTCGGCCGGTCCGGGATGGCAGACGCTCGGGCTAAGAGATCTGCCGGTCCCGCGACCGACCGAACAACCCAACGCTCAACCTTGTCACGAACTTCCCGCCGCGATGGACTGCGGATTCTCATTTTGGAATGAAATTATTCGCAATTGTCGTCCCCATCGGTCACAAAAGTCCGGGTATTGTTAAGGAACGTCTCGCCGTTCGCGTTCTGCTCAATCCGCAATTCGGACGCGAACAACTCGCCCTCGGAGACCTGCTCCGCGTTCAGGACAAGCAGGACCTGAGAGGGGTTCGCCTCCACCCGAACGCTCCATTTTCCTAACGCAGCAAATTCGTTCCGCGAGAAGTTCGATCCGATGGTCGTTTCCTTGACTTCAAGATACGAGAACCGGCCGTTCGAGCACAACTTGAGGTCGCTGCGGAAATGATCAATAAACGCGATACCACTGACCGGATCAAAGTTGCTTGACGTGGAGATCTCTGTCAGGACTTTTGCGTTAAGGAACTCCCGGGTCTGGCTTTCCAGTGGGTCGACTGTTTCGGGCTTTTCTTCGTCGCCGTCGCGGGGAGCGTCCTGGGGCCCGTCCGCCGGGCTATCGACTCGACCGTCGGATGGAAGTTCCGATTCGGTCGGACCGGTGCCTCGATCGAACGGTCCCAGGTTTTCGGGGCCCGTCCCGGCGCATTGAGCTCCCATCGTGGGGATTAACGACAGGGCGATAATCATGCAGTGACTGGTCAATTTTCGAATCATGATCTGGGCTCCTTAAGGGTTTGCGTTCCTGAATGGTTTTCGGCAAGCTGTAGTGAGGCCACATGCAACCACGGCGGGGAGTACAGGCTCGCCCCGCGCCTGAGCGACGTTCGGATGGACCGATGCACTTCGGATCTCGGTACGTCGTACGGGACTGCTCAGGAATTTTCACGATCGGACAGGCCGTCTGGACCGCGAAATTTGATTTTTTTCTCCGCATCGCGTGGGATCACGGATTAAGATTCGGGCGGGTTGTCCTCGGAAACCGGGGGCCGGTGTTCGCTCTGGACGAAGCAGATGGAATCAGTCCCGACAGATGAAGCGCTGGTGTCAGGCGTGCATCGTGGCGACGCCGACGCCTTGTCACAATTGACGAAACGGTACTGGGATGCGATCCGTCGATTTTGCGCGGCTTATCTGGACGATGAGGCGCTAGGCGAGGATGTCGCGCAAGACACTTTCGCGAAGCTCGGATCAACCGAAGAACCGCCGACCGGTGCAGTGAAGCCCTGGCTTTACAAGGTGGCCCGCAATCGATGCCTGGACATCCTGCGCCGGCATCAGCGAAGTCCGACGCATAATCGACCACTTAAGAGCGGATTTGATGCGGCGCGCGACACCGCCGGACCGCACACGCGCGTTGCGAGGGAGGAACGTGCGGCATTGATCCGCCAGATTATCGGAGCGATGCCTGAGGAGTATCGGGAAGTGTTGATTCTCAAGCACTTTCAGGGTCTCTCTCGCGAAGAGATGGCCGAGGCGCTCGGTGTGACAGATGCGACAATCAAGGGCCGGCTCGTGCGGGCGTCGGAGCACCTTCGGCAGATGCTGGCGTCGCATACCCGTTTCAGTTCAAGCGAGTGAGAGCATTTTCAGAAGCATTTGTGCGATTGCTTTGGGGTTTGGTGCTTTGCGGCCCGCGGATCGCGGCGCTTTCCCGTCCCGCGCTTCCTTCGTAGGATGAAATCATGTCCTGCGACATGTCACATGATCGACTCTGGGCATTTGTCCACGAACAAAACGAAAGCGATGCTGTTCGTTCCGAGGTGGCGGCGCATGTGAGTTCATGCCCGTCCTGCCGCGAGCAAATTGACGAAATGCGAGAGATTCTTGGAGAACTGGACCAGATCGGCCTATCTCCGCGGCGCGCCACCGAAATTCGACAACCGGAATTCATTGGCGCGTATCGCATCATTCGGCGAATTGGCCAGGGTGGAATGGGGGTTGTTTACGAAGCGGAGCAACGTCAGCCCGCGCGACGTGTCGCGCTGAAGCTTGTCCTCGGCGGCGTTCATGCCGACGAATTGCGCGTACGGATGTTCGAACGTGAAGTGCAAACGCTCGCGCGGCTGAATCATCCCGGGATCGCATCGATTTATGAAGCCGGAATCTCGGAGGACGGACAGTGCTTTTATGCGATGGAACTGGTCGAGGGGGTGGAGCTTTCGACCGCCATGCGTGCGGGCGGGGTGGAGGGATCGGGCGGGGTCTCCACCCGCGCCGGACTGCGTCGCCGTCTGGACCTGTTTTGCACGATTTGCGATGCCATTGCGTATGCGCATCAACGGGGAATCATCCATCGCGATCTGAAGCCTTCCAACATTCTGATCACTCCTGAGGGTCGGCCGAAAATTCTGGATTTCGGGTTAGCCCGAGCGATCGGGCCCGAGGCCGGCATCGCGACGCTGGACACCGGCACCGGGCGCCTGTTGGGCACGGTTCCCTACATGAGCCCTGAGCAGGCACAGGGGCTGACCGATTCCATCGACGTGCGTACCGATGTTTATGCGTTGGGGGTGATTCTTTATGAGATACTGCTTGATCGGCTGCCATATGACGTGAGCAATCGATCATTGCTTTCAGCGATAAAGGTGATTTGCGAACAGGCGCCCGCTCCGCCGAAAAAAATAAACGGCGCGATCCCCGGCGATGTCTCGATCATTCTCTTGAAGGCGCTGGAGAAGGATCCTGCGCGGCGTTATGCGGCCGTTTCAGCTCTATCAGATGATCTCCGGCGGTTTCTGTCGGGCCACACGATTGTCGCTCGCCCAGCCAGCGCGAGCTATCAGCTACAGAAGTTTGTCGCTCGTCATCGACTGCCGTTCGCATTGGCTTCGGCGCTTGTAATTTCGCTGATCACCGCGGCCGGTTGGATGTGGAGCGACGCGGTGCGAGAGGCTCGCCGCATTCGGCGTCTGAATGAAGTGCTGACGCGCTTCTACGAGACATCTGATCCGTGGAATCGAGGGCGTCGCGACGTGACGGTGCTGGAGGCGCTGGGCGAAGCACAGCGAATGGTTGATCGCGAACTGGTTGACGAGCCGCTCGTCGCCGCCTCGCTGCATCACACGCTGGGAAAGCTGTTTCGCGGATTCGGAGATTACCCCGCGGCCGATCGGCACTTGCGAGCGGCGAATGATATCTTCCGGCGATTGCGCGGTGATCGCAATTCTGACACGGCGATGGTTTTGCGCGATCTGGGGGAGAACTGCTTTCTTGCCGGTCAGGTCTCCGAAGCCGGGAAACTGTTCTCAGCAGCACTGGAGATTACGAGACACCTCCAGCGGCCGCCTCACGAGGACATCGCAGTCAACCTGAATAACCTTGGTCTCGTGCTGAAGACCGAGGGCAAACTGGATGCGGCGCGTGCATGCTACATCGACGCGCTTTCCATGCGGGAGTCCATCCTGAGCGAACTGCTTTCCAGAGAGGACACGCCCATCGCGGCCGTGAACGATGCGAAACGAAACGCCGCGGAAACATTCAACAATCTTGGCGCACTCGCTCGCCAGGGGAAAAAATACGAATCCGCAAAGACCTATTATCTTGAAGCCATACGCCTGCGACGCGAGGCGCTCGGAGAGGGTCATCCGGACGTTCAGAAATCGTACAACAACTATGGCAAACTGCTGTTTGATCTTGAAGAGTATGACGAGGCAGCACGATACTTCCGATTGGCAATCTCGGTTTTGCGAGAGGACAAGAACCTCGGCGAGGAGCATCTCTTTGTCGCCCGTGCGATGCACAGTCTTGCCCTGACTCAGAAGGCGATGGGTCGGCTGTCTGAAGCGAAAACGACCTGCATCGAAGCGCTTCAACTGCGTCGAAAGGCGGTGGATCGCGGGGTGCTTGATGCCGGACAGGGCGATCTGGCCGACTCGCTCGGATTGCTTGCGGAACTGCTGCGAATCGAGGGGAATCGGCAGGAGGCGAGGGCGGCACTCGACGAGGCATTGGCGATCGGCGACGCACGATACGCCGCAGACGACTGGCGAACTGCTTCGCTTCAAAGTTCGCTTGGCGCGATGCTGTTCGAGGATGGCGAATCTGATCTGGGAATCCAGCTTATGAAATCGAGCCTTGATCGGCTTCGTGCCGTTCGTGGAGATTCAGCCCGCGAGACGCACGACGCCGCAGAGCGTCTCGGCGTCGCCTACGAACAAGCCGGACGGCTTCAGGATGCCACCGAAGTGCGTGAGTCGATGGCCCGTCCGCGAACATCCGAAGCCGGGCATTGAGTCGTCACGTCTGCGGAGGCGGGCTTCTGTCGCGGTCACGCAATCGCTCGTAGAGTGCGTCTTCAACCCGCCTCACAGCGAATGCATAGACGACGGTTCCGGCGCAGCTGATGAGCAGCGGGGCAAGGAATACCACCGGCGTGAATCCCGCCAGCTCCTTGACCTTGGCGGTCATTTCTGGCGTATTGTCCTGCACGCCCTGCTGAAGCGCCTCAAGCCGCGCCTGCTCGATCGTCGCATTCAGCAGGTATGTCGCAGTCAAAAATGTAGCGAGGACCAGCAGTGATGCAATTAGATTGACGCGGGCCCAGTTTATCGACGCCCCGGACTTCACCCCCCGCAAACTGCCGGAGTCCTCCGCGCTGAAGCGCGCGAGGCGCAACAAGGCATACGCTGTCCAGATGATATTGACCACCGGAATCAGCGAAAGCCCCAACGCAAGGCCCGGTGAGACGACGCGATAGCCAAAGCGCTCCGCGTCGACATGTACCCGGAAGATCCACATCAACTGCATCACGATAACCACGGCAATGCAGACGAGCCAAAGGCATGACACCGATCCGAGCAGCATCGAGACCGAGGGCGGGAGTTTGGAAACACCGCCCGACGCGCCAAGACTTGGAAACAGCACGCTCAGCAGGGCGAAAAACGTCAGCCATGAGGGCACCCAGATCCAGAACCCCAGCATCCAGTTCGTGTACGCCGGTCGGTCAGGCCGCGGAAGCAGTGGAAGCGGCTGCGGAGCGGGGACGCCGGATCGGGATGTGTCCTCAATAACCGGCAGGAAGGTGACATTACAAACCGGACACTCCAGTTTCTTATCAAGGTCGGTCCTTGCAGCCTGCAATTCGTGCCCGTTCGGACATTGAAGTATCACGTGGTTCGGATCGATCATGCGCGTTCTTTCATGTCACATTTGTTGCGTCGATTGTATGTGCAGTCTGATCCATGGAACAGTCGAGACACCTGGTGTTCGTGACGACCGGGGCGGCCGACAAGGTTCGGAACTCCGCGCGATGGTCCGATTTCAATTGGCTGGAACCTTCCAATCGGTCATTGCAATCAGGGCTGGAGTTCGAAAACCAGCAACATCGGCCAGCCAAGGTATTTCACCGCGCGCGGCGATCGTGCCGTGAGTGCCTCGTCGGCCACATGTTCCTCCATGCGCGCAAGTCCAAGGCCCGAACGAATGATGGCCATGACATAGTCTGAGATGTGATGCGGCTCACTCCGCGGACGTGTTTCCTGACCGGTTGTCGGGTCGCGAAACCTCGCTTGGGTGCCCTTGAGCATCATGGCTGGATGCAGCGTTGATGCAATGATCCTGCCGCTTGAACGGCATACGCGGCCCATTTCCCGAAACAGTCTTTCCAGATCGGCGACATGGTCAATCACCAGGCAGCAATTCACGCGATCAAATGAATTGTCAGCAAACGGAAGATCGTGAGCGACGTCGTGAACAAGAAAGCGGATTGGATGGCGAGTCGATTTCTCTCGCGCCTTCCTGAGCATGCCGAGCGAGAAATCAAAGGCGGTCACGCTCGCCCCGGCATCCGCCAGTTGGTGCGCCCATCGACCCGTGCCGCAGCCGACATCCAGCACATCAAGTCCGCGAGGATCCCCATGCAGCCGTCGAACCACCGGTTCCTCGAGTTTGACAAGGGGGTTGTCGTCCACGTCGTAGAATTCGGCCCACCGGTCATAGCCCTCGCGTGTGGGGACGATAATCGGCGATCCCATTTGCGTGATGGGAGGCAACTCGGCTGTCATGAACGAAAGAATACTTCGAGGGGGCAAACTCTGCCAGCCGAAGCCCCCGAAGGATCGGCGGACATGGCCGGCGTTCCGCGATCTTCAAGATGAATTGAATTGTCCGGTCGGGCTAGCGACGCGATTTCCTGGAAGGCCTCATACTGCCAATCAGTTTTTTCAGTTCAACCAACTCAGAATCGATCGACTTGGCAACCTGAAGGATGGTGGACACCATGTCGACGACCCGACCCTGGAAGACGCGATCGAGCATCTCGCGAACGAGGCGTCGATGCAAATGGACGGGGCTTGTTCGGGATTTGAATACGAAGGCCTTTCCAACCGCTCCCTTCTCCTTGGAAACAAGACCCTTGTTAACCAGCCGATTCAGGAGTGTCACGACTGAACCGTGGGCCATCGGACGCAGGTTCTTCATCATTTCGCGGATGCGAGCGGCCGTGACCGGTTCTTCGCGCCATACACAGGACAGGACGTCCATCTCGGCATTTGGAATGGAGTTCAGCGTGAGCTTCACATCAGCTGACCGCCCGGCGGGATGATTCTTCCTAGGCATTGAACAGATCCTCGATCAAGCTCGCCCCCGCCGGTTCCGGACGGGAATTCGAGAGACCTAAATCGCGTCTGGCTCCCGGAGGGAATCCTCAGCGCCGCTAGCAAAGTTCCGGTGTCGATAATCAGGATTGAGAATACAAGCCCACGAAGCCGCGAATCGCCTCAGACGAGTCCGGCACAATTCGAGCCAAGATGAAGAGAAGGGGTTCAAGGCCGCGGCCGGATTCGAACCGGCGAATAACGGATTTGCAATCCGTCCCCTTGAACCACTTGGGTACGCGGCCGTCGACGTTGAAATAACGTTCAACGACCTAACACTTTTAACGATTCGTGGTGTTTTCGTCAAGCATTGACTGCACATGGAGACCGCCTTTGGGCACAGGCATCCTTGAAGGAACATGTTTTCGGATACGTCGCGTTATTTACATTTGTTCCCGTGCCCATGTCGGAGAAAAATTTCTCAGCCGCCGCAACGTGCGCCATCCCAAGTCAGATCAAGCTTCTATAGGTCTAGGGATAGGGATG
This sequence comes from Phycisphaerae bacterium, assembly GCA_019636475.1. Classification (NCBI taxonomy): domain Bacteria; kingdom Pseudomonadati; phylum Planctomycetota; class Phycisphaerae; species Phycisphaerae bacterium. The sequence goes on along the minus strand of JAHBXN010000003.1, from coordinate 419,835 downwards.
CGAAAGTCCGCGGCGGGACCTCATACAACTGAAGTTCCCAAGCGGTGACCTGATCGCCACCCTTAGTTGAATTACGCATCCGGGCGGGATCGCAGACGCAAGAGCAGGGGTCAATCGATTTTGCCAGGAGTTCTTCATTTGACGCATCGCCGTCGGGTCGGTTTCCAGTCGGTCCGGCCGTCGGGCTCGCAGCCCGAGACGTCGGAGAGTATCTTAGTAGACGAACTCGTAGTGGTCAATTTCGAATCCTCCAAAATGTCATCCATCTTTCACAATCCCAGTGTCCCGGTTGTGGCGTCGGGTCGTCGGCCTGTCACTAAAGTCCTTGTCGACGGTCAAACCACAAAATTCTGTCAGAGCACAACGGATGGCTATGAAACCGAAAGCGTCATCATTCCAATGGGCGCTCGTGACAAAACTTGGAATACACTGTGTGTAAGTTCGCAGGTTGGCTGTGCCCGGGCTTGCACATTCTGCCAGACCGGCCGCATGGGGCTGATTCGAAATCTCACGGTCGAGGAAATAGTTGACCAGGCGACGGCCGCCCGACTGGAACTGCACGCTGCGATCCGGAATGTGGTCTTTATGGGCATGGGCGAGCCAATGGACAATCTCGACAACGTCATTCGAACAATCGAAATTTTCCACACAGATCGCCATAATCCGATTGCCAGACGTCGAATCACTGTCTCGACTGTCGGAAAATGCAGTGGAATCCGGCGATTGGCACAGTTGCGGTGGAAGCGGTTGGGATTGGCCGTATCACTGAACGCTTCAAATGATGCCGTTCGCTCGCAGATCATGCCCATTAACCAACTTGAGCCGATGGCGGAACTTCGCAAGGCGATCGCCGATTATCCCGTCCGCGCCGGTGGCCACGTCCTGATCGAGTATGTATTGATCAAAGGATTGAATGATCAGATTGAGCACGCTCGAGAGTTAACGCACTATTTGAGCGGACTGCCGACTTGCGTGAATCTCATTCCCTGGAACGCGGTCGAAGGCGTGGCATTCGAGACACCCGACGATGAGACGGTCGACGCATTTCAGTTGACGCTGATGAATGCCGGACAACTCGCGTTTCGTCGAAACACGAAAGGGCGAGCCGCGTCAGGGGCATGTGGTCAGCTTGGAAACGCCGAGTTGCGGCGGAGGACGGCTGAAATCGCAGGAAAGGGGACCACTCGGATCGGCACCGCGACCGGGTTACGGATTGGCCACCGGGGGTTTTGATTTGCGTGGTACGGAGCGACGATTCGGGAGCCCTCTCGTCGGCGGTCGGCGAACGGAAGGTTTCGATTCCTCGGCATCCGCCGTCGGCGATCGGGTCGCGCCGGGGATCGCGGGCCGCGGTCGACCGGAGTATGCCGGGTGGGGCAGTCCGAGAACGCTGAGGGGAACTGATCGTTCCTCCGGTTCGGAAATCAGATTGTTCGGAAGCCGCCGGGACCGCGCGTCCGGATCGAACTGGGTCAGTGACATGCAACTGCTGAACCATCGACAGTGCGATCGAGGGCAGAGGCTCTCTGATCGACCGAAGCACGGTTCGTAGCCTTCGCATCGCTGAAGCGCGTGTATGACGAACAGGTTCGGCATGTTGCCGGTTTCAATTGCAAATCGAGCTGCCCGATCGCTGGCTGCGTGAAACTCAAGCATGATCGATCTTCCGAATGGGGGCCGCCTTGTGGTATACTTCGATTTCGAAGTCCGTCGGGAATCTAGTCGGCATCATTCGGTTGGAAATTAAGTCGAATCCGTCCGCATCGCTCGATTCCTCCGCGGGGGCGACATACTGCGGTGGCAAACAGAATTTGACCGTCGCTTCAAATGATTTCTAGAATGATAGGTTCGGCCACCGCCGTTCTGCTGCGTTCTGTGAGCGGGATAAGAAACGAGCAGTGCGTTCCGAATCGACAAGGAGCCACTTGAAAGAAGTAAAACGTATCTCTAACGGCGTCGCTGCGGAAAAAGCCGTACTCGTCGGACTGATTCTTCCCGATCAAGATCGAGGCGTGACGCGATACGATCCGCTGTCTGAACTTGCCGCCCTGGCCTCGGCCGCCGGCGCTGAGATTGTCGGTCGAATGGTTCAGCGCCGGCCAACCGTCTGCCCCGCTACATGCATCGGGAGCGGCAAGGCAGCGGAACTGGCGTTGTACGCTGCGGACAAGTCGGCCGATATCATCATCTTTGATAATGACCTGGCTCCGTCTCAAATCCGCGAGATTGAGAAAATTGCCAAGAGACGGGTCATCGATCGGACTGAGTTGATACTCGATATTTTCGCCAGCCGGGCCCGCACCCATGCCGCCAGGCTTCAGGTTGAGTTGGCCCAGTTGGAGTATACCGCGCCGCGGCTGCGCGGCATGTGGACTCACCTCGAGCGAATCGCAGGAGCCGGCGGTGGTCAGGGAGCCGGCGCGGTCGGGGGAATCGGTACGCGCGGCCCTGGTGAGCGTCAGATCGAAATTGACCGTCGCCTTGTCCAGAAGCGCGTGACCTTTCTGCGGGAGCAGCTTCAGCAGATCGACAATCGCAAGCTGCGCGAGGTTCGGTCACGAAGCGACCATTTCACGGTCAGCCTTGTCGGCTACACCAACGCGGGCAAGAGCACGCTGATGAATGCGTTGACGGGGGCGAATACCCTCGTCGAGGACAAACTGTTCGCCACTCTCGATACAAAAACCCGTCGGTGGGACCTCGGCGGCGGGCAAAGTTCGCTGCTTTCCGATACGGTGGGATTTGTGCGGAATTTGCCACACCATCTCGTGGCGAGCTTTCGGGCCACGCTTGAGGAGGCAATTCACTCTGATCTGTTGCTGCACGTGATCGACGCATCGAGTCATGACGCCGCAGGGCAGGTCAGAGCGGTTGAACATGTTCTGGTGGAGCTTGGATGCTCCGATATTCCGAGAATCAACGTACTCAACAAGGTCGACGCGCTCCAAGACGATTCGTCGATCCATCTGCTCCGCAATGAGCTTGATGATGCGATCGAGATATCCGCGCAGACTGGACAGGGAATTCCCCGGTTGTCCGAGCGTGTTATCGAACTCATGCGGCATCGATACGCACGAGTTCAAATCGAGACTTCCAGTTCAAACGGTCGATTACTGGCCTATGTAAGCCAGTACGGTCACATTCTGCACACGTCCTATAGCGATGAGATGATGCTGCTCGACGTGCGACTTCCCACGCAGGAGATTCCGCGTGTCGTGAATCTGGGCGGGCGGGTCGTATCTTAAGTAATCTCTCGTAATCTCCGAGATTTCATACAGTTCATGTAAGGCCACGCTCGCGGTTCCACCGGGCGGAAGGTCCGCTGTCCTGTATTGCGATCGCACGCGCCGATGCGGTGATCGGGAGCGCTTCGATGCGTCACGCCATCAAACTTGATCAGGATGCCACGGCTCAGGCACTCGAATCGGCTGTCCGGCAGCAGGTTCCGGTTATTCTCGAGTCCCCGGAGTTTCGCGGAGCAACAATCAACGGTTTCGTCATCGCCGGGGACTCTCAGGCCATTCTGATGAAAGTGACCGGACGACCGGCGATTGATCTCCGCCGAGTCATCGACACGCATTGCGACGGCCAGATCTATGGTGAGCGGCGATTCATGTTTCGCACACGAATCACGAGCTCGCCTCGTTGGGGCGAAACACAAACGCTGGCTTTTGAGCGACCGTGCGAACTGGTCGTAATGGAACGCAGACGATTCTTCCGCGCGAGCCTGGCTCCGTCCTCCAAGGTGTCGTTGTCATGGACGCGCAACGGCCGGACGCACCAGTATCAGGCGGCACTGCTTAACATCAGCGCCGATGGGATCGCCTGTCGGGTCGAAGATGCGGTGGCGATGAACGTTGATCGCCATGAGCGTTTGATGACATCCTTCGAACTTCCCGGCATTGATCGCATCGAACTTCCGGCCACGGTTTCGAACATGATGCCGGGTAGTGAAGGATGCACCTTACTGGGACTCCAGTTTGTCTGTAGCGAGAAGGACGCGCGAAAGATCGCGAACCTGCGTCGGGCACTCGGTGCCGACGGAATTGGTACGGCCGAATTCATTGCAAAGGCATGAACATGACCCATGTGACAGCTCCAGTCGAATCCGACTCGCAGACGGCCGTTCTGAATTGGGCCGTCGAGAAGCAGGTTGAGGCGAATATCTCATTTGCGATGGAAGGCCGTTGGGTAAGTCTGCGGTCGGTTTTTCGTCGATTTGACGCCGGCAACGGAATAATCCAGGTTGTGATTGAAGAGGATGCCCCTGAATCTGGTGAAAACCGATTTCCCGGGACGGGTGAGCAGGTCGGCGTCTCATTTCGGCGCGGCCACAAGAAGTGCCTGTTTCTCACTCATGTCGTCACCGCGCAGCCTGAGAAGAACGCGGACGGTCGAACGAACGTCGGCGTCGTTCTGAGACTGCCCAGTCAGGTCCGGGCCATTCAACGCCGCGCCTATCAGCGCGTGATCGTCCCTGAGAACACATTTGTCGCCGCCAAGATCTGGGAGGGCGGCGTACCGACGGAAGGCGCTGTGGCGTGGCCGGTTTGTTCGGGGCGGGTCGCCAACATTTCGATGGGCGGCGTGCTGATTGAGACACGCGCCGATCAGAATCCACGGTTGTCTTCAGGCGAAGTCGTCGGAGTGGAAATCACGACACGTCCGGGCGAATCGCTGTTGCTGGACGGCATGTACCGGCATTGTGTGATGGACGGGCAGCGTCGGCTTGGCCTGGGTTTCCATTTTGCGGGAATCGAGCACGAATTGCCGGGCCGCGCGACGATCCAGCAGCTCTCCGACTTCGTCGCACGTGTTCGCGCGATGCGGTAGTCGCGGCATCCACTGCCCAACTTGATGTGGCTTGGCCGTCTATTCGCCAGGTAAGAGACCGGCAAATGTGCCATATTTGTGGCATTCATCGGCCGGAATCACGCGCATAAAAAAAGAGGGTCCGAGCTCGCCGTTACTCGGACCCTCCAAGCCAGGCTGTCCCGCCAATCGGCGGAAGACCCACAGCCTCGGTCATTTCTATCGGCACGAATATCGGGCCGCTTGAGACCCCGGTCCGACGAGTCCATGTGATTCCGTACAGCCCATCGGTTATCGGAGCATGCCGTCATTTCAGCCCGAGTCTGCTGCGAACTTCCGTGATGATGTCCCGCCCAGTCCGCCTGAAAAATGATTGTCGCGCCCCCATTGGCCGGAAGCGGCAGTCTTTTCCCGGTTATCGGCAAGAAATGCTGAAAGCGCGATGACGTCGGCGTATGATCGGAAGGGCTGCGGCTCGACACGCTGGGCGGTGGGGGCCGTCAAGTTGCGGCGACCAGCCATTTTGCAATGCACGGGGCGGTGGAGGGGTACCTTCGTCATGAAGCGTTTTCATTGGCTTTTCTTGCTGACTTGCGCGACGGGTTCGCTTGGAATGACGGGCGGAACCTGCGACTCCAGTGCGAACCTGCGGTTGATCGATGCGCTGCGCGGGCCGCCGGCCATCATTGCATCCTCGCCGCGCGAAGATGCCGCGGAACGCACGTTTGAAGTCGATTTGCGCTCCTATCCGGATGCCTTCGAGATCAGTTGGGAGTTCGGCGACGGCTCCGCCAAGCGCGGGCTTGACCGTGAGCGCGGGAAGCGAATTTCGCACGTCTATTCGGCCAGCGGCACCTTCACGGTCACGGTACGGCTGTACTCTCTGGCAGACGTCATCGGTCAACGTCCGGCCGAGTTGATCGCAACGGGCGCATTGCCCGTAACGGTTTTAAGCCCGAATCAGTTGCCGGTTCCGACATTTTCGGTCCAGGAGGTCACACCGGCAGAGCCCGCTCTCGGCATCACGCGCAGATTCGACGCCTCGCGGAGCCGCGATCCTGACGGCTCGATAGTTGAATATCGCTGGGATTTTGGCGATGGTGGTCAGGCGATTGGTTCAGATGTCGAGTATGCGTTTGAACGCGCCGGACTGTACACGGTGCGGCTGACAGTCAAGGACGATCGCGGCGGCAGGGCATTCACGGAGCGGACGCTTTTCCTTAACGGCGTGCCTGAGGCCCGATTCCGGTTCGAAATCGACGATGTGAACCCGCTTCTCGTGCGGTTCAACGCCTCGCGGAGCACCGACCCCGACGGCGAGATCGTTCGATACGATTGGGATTTTGGCGACGGGGTGAAATCACCCGATGGCGGCCTCCAGGTTTCGCACACGTTTGCCGCACCGGGTGAGTACTTCGTTCGCCTCGATGTCTTCGACGATCAGGGGCAGTCGGATTTCGTGTTCGTGCAGGTCGTGGTCACCTCCGATGAAATCGCATTGACGTCCATTTCAGAGCGATACGGCGAAGTGGGCACGAACTTGAATGGATTGCGATTGATGGGCGCGAATTTTGCCGAGGGAGCCACGGCGCGGCTTCAGCGCGGCGCGACTCGGATCGACGCGACCAACGTCACCCGCGATTCATCCCAGCAGTTGACCGTCGATTTTGATCTCAGCCGAGCCACGCTGGGTGATTATGACGTGATCGTGGAGAATCCGGATACCGGAACGGCTTCTCTTAGTGGTGAATTCCGGGTTGTCACGGCAAATCTTGTCCGCTTGACCACGTCGCTGGGTGACATTGTCTTCGAATTGGTGGATGATGCGCCTGTTACCACCAGCAATTTTCTCCAGTATGTCACTGACGGCTTTTATGACGGCACGATTTTCCATCGTGTTGTGCCTGATTTTGTCGTGCAGGGTGGTGGATTTCTTCCGGGTCTGGTACGACCCGAAGGCCGACGGCCACCGATCGTCAATGAATTCAGCCCGACGCGCAGCAACCTGCGAGCCACGGTCGCCATGGCCAAAGTTGGCGGCGATCCCAATTCGGCCACATCCGAGTTCTTCGTCAATCTGAAAGACAATTCCCAGAACCTCGACAACCAGAACGGCGGATTCACCGTCTTTGCCCGGGTTATCGAAGGCATGGATGTCGTTGATGACATCGCGGCCGTCCCGCTGAACGGAGAACAGCCGGTTCAGGATGTCCTGCTTATCCGGGCCGAGCGAGAGTGAATCCTGCCGATTTCGCCGCTGTTCCCGGGGCGCGAACCGGCAGACGGCGAATTCACTCGTGCCCGCCGGAGATGACCTTTATCCAGGCCACGGCGGAATTCGCGTTCACACGTTTGGTTCGATGATACAATGTGAACGAGGCGCGGAGCTTCCGGGCGCTGCGCGGAGCGGCTTGCAGGGGATGTCTGCGAGCCGCGGCGCATCGAGCGGACGGATTCCAGCGTTGATCGATTCACAAGGCGGTCGTCAAGCATGTCCACGTCGCCCGGCGGCGAGTTTGAGTCCTCCGACGAACAACTATTGCTCCGCGCTCGGGCTGACGATCGCGACGCCATCGCGCAATTGCTGCGGCGCCACGGTCCGGCCATTCGGGAGCATCTGGAGATCAACCCGAAGTGGCAGTCGGTCCTCGAACCGAACGATGTGATGCAGGTCACCTACATGGAGGCTTTTCTGCAGATTTCTCATTTCAAAGGGGATTCCCGATCTTTTCGAAGCTGGCTGCGGCGAATCGCTGAAAACAACCTGCGCGATGCGATTCAATCGCTGGAGCGGGACAAACGGCCACAGCCCGGCGACCGGGTGTCCACATCCGACACCGATGGCGACCTTGCGTGGCTTAATGATCTGCTGACCGGCGGCATGGCGTCGCCGTCATGGCACGCGATGGGCAAAGAGCTTCGCGACATACTTGAAGCCGAAATCAACGCATTGCCGGCGGATTGGTCCAACATCATTCGTTGGATTTTTCTGGAGGGTCTGGGCGTGTCCGAAGTCGCGACCCGAATGAACAAGTCGCCGGGCGCAGTCCACTTGATGCGAATTCGGGCAGTCAGTCGATTGCGGGAACGTCTCGGTTCGGATTCGCGAATCATGTACTATCGATGACGTCCGCCGCCGGATCGCCCCTTCCTGCGGTGAAAGGAAACAAATAATCCCGCACGTGTTTAATGATGGCTCCGCACGTTCCCTCAAACAATCCAGACGACCTTCTCATTGATGCGGCGCGTCTGCAGGTTGAGGCGGCCGATGCGCGCACAGTCAAGACCCCCGAGCGCATCGGCGAATACCGAATTCTTCGTGAGCTGGGGCGCGGCGGCATGGGTTTCGTTTACGAGGCGGAGCAGCCGCTCACCCAGCGCATCGTTGCGCTCAAGGTTTTGCGGTCGGGTCTGATCAGCTCCGACATGGTGCGCCGATTCGAGAAGGAGGCGCTCGTTCTCGGGCGTCTTCATCACATCGCCATCGCTCATATCTATGAAGCGGGCATCGCCGAGATCAATTCCGGCATGCAGCCTTTCTTCGCGATGGAACTGGTCGACGGCCTACCGCTGACCGATTTCTGCGTTGAGAACGTCCTGACGCCTGATGCACGGCTGGAACTGCTTGCAAAAGTCTGCGACGGCGTCGAGCACGCCCATCTCAACAACGTGATTCATCGCGATCTGAAGCCGAGCAACATCCTCGTCGATTCGACCGGACAGCCGAAAGTGCTGGACTTTGGCGTTGCCCGGGTCACGGATTCGGACCTTGCCGCGGTGACGATGCGAACGGATGCCCGAAAGTGGGTCGGCACGCCGGCCTACATGAGCCCGGAGCAGGTGCGCGGCAATATCGAATCGCTCGACGCCCGATCGGACGTGTACGCCCTGGGGGTGCTGGGCTATCGCATGCTGACCGGGCGCGATCCGATCGATTTGTCGCGACGCTCCATTCCGGATGCCTTTCGAGCGATTGTTGAAGAGGAACCAACGCGGCTGAGTCTGGTCAATCGCCAGTTTCGCGGCGATATCGAAACGATCATACATAAAGCGCTTGAGAAGGATCGAGCACGGCGATACCAGTCCTGCGCCGAATTTGCCGCGGACATTCGGCGTTTTCTGAACAACGAACCGATTCGGGCGCGTGCGCCCGGAGCGCTCTACCGGATTGCGAAGTTCACGCGGCGAAATCGAGCGCTGGTGGCGTCAGTGGTGACAGTCTTCACGATCCTGCTTGTCGCATTGATCGCCGCGGTATGGGGTTTTCGACAATACTATCAACGCGTGGAGGAAATTCGCATGCTGGCCGGCGCGGGCCAGCTCGAGTCATTGGCGTCCGAGGCGGGAAACCTCGGCCCGCCGATTCCGGAGAATGCCTCGAAGATGTCGGGATGGCTGGCACGAGCCGCGCCGCTTGCGCCCGCGAACTGGTTCTATATTTCCGTCAATAGCCAGCGGCCGACGGATTCATCCGCCGCCCGCCGTGGCGAGCGCGATTCCAGGTCCGGCGGGTCCGGTTCCCTGTCGGCGGACGGAACAAATGAGACGCTCCTGGAGAAGTGCCGCATCGCACTTCGACGACTTCATGACCGCACCGAGTCCGTCAACCTGAAACGGGACTACGACCGCATTGTTCTTCGGCATGTCCGCGAGTTGCGAGAACTTCGAAGTGAGCTATTCGCGGCGCAGGAACAACTGAGAGCGATTCAATTGGTGGATCGGGCCGGGGGGCGGGCCGCGTCCGATTCGGACAGCAATGACGCCCTCAGTGCGCTTCGCGATCGCGTCGCGGATCTCGAACGACAAGAGGCGCGGTTGTCGAAGCTGGTTTCGACCGGCCATGTCTGCGTTTTCCGAGACATGGCGGACCAGTTGCAGCATGACGCGCTGATCCTGCTGGAGAGCGGCCTCGAGGAATTCTTCAATCCCACAATCGGCGTGGCGACGCTGGTCAGGAAACGCTACGAATTCGCCGCGTGTGCCGAAGAATTGACACTTGGCGCACATTGGGACGACTGGCAGGAGGCGATTCGATCCATCACGAATCCGACGGAATGTCCGCAGTATGCCAGGATTACCGAGGCGTTCGACGGAGCCGATCGATCATGGTTCGATACTCAGATCGGGCTGGTTCCGATCGGCCGCGACCCGCGCAGCGGGCTTTGGGAGTTTTGCCACCTTTACTCCGGCGAGATTCCGATTCGCAATCCGGACGGCTGTCTGCAGATCACTCCGGATTCGGGGATTGTTCTCGTGTTGATCCCCGGGGGCGAGTTCGAAATGGGAGCGAGTCGATCGGGAGCCGAGGTAAACGAACCTGGCGCATCGCACTTCGGTGGTTCGGTATCTGGGGACCCGATGGCTGAAGCGAATGAGTCACCCGTGCAGACCGTTCGATTACTGCCATATTTCATTTCGAAGTACGAGGTGACGGTGGATCAGTGGGTCAGACTGACGAGCGTGCACCGCTCGTTACTGTTGGCGGCTGACTCGCGTTCGATGGTCTCGGATGCGGACTCCGTTGGCGGGTCGCCCCGGCCGGCGGAACAGATTTCGTGGAATGAATGCGAGTCCGTGCTGTGGGACGCCGGTCTGATGCTGCCGACCGAAGCGCAATGGGAATTCGCCGCTCGTGCCGGGACGCGGTCGCCGTGGTGGACCGGTGATGAAAGCGCGGTCGTGCCGGCAATCGGAAACATCTCTCGCAGCACGACGAGCGGCGTGGTGAGCCTCGGTCGGGTGTCTCGCATCGGGCAATATCCTCCGAACGGCTATGGGCTGCACGATGTGCTTGGCAACGTCGCGGAATGGACTTTCGACGCGTTCGGCAGTTATGAGTCAAGGTTTGAGGACTATGACGGGCGGCGGCAATCCGGCATGGGATGGGGCGGGAATCGCGCGATTCGCGGCGGTGGATTTCGCGATACGGCCCGAACGGCGAGGGTTTCAGCCCGGCAGGGAGCCGTTCCCGAGTTTCGCAGGGATGACCTCGGCGTGCGCCCTGCAATGCCCGTCCACTTCTCGGAATTCGCGCGTGATACGATCTGGAGATCGCTGCAGGCTGCTCGCCGATGACGAACCGCGACTTGAGCCGTGCGGCATGACATGCCGGCGCCGGACCGCGTGAATTGATCCACCCTTGAGAGCGAGTTACTGGAGCATCGTTCCCGGCGTGAACTGGAGCGGCTTGTCCGCGGGTCGATCGGTCGCGGGCGCTCTCAGATCGGGCAGGACATAGGTATCAATTACCGGGCGCTCTTCATCCGTCGTTTCGATTCGGATGATCTCGCCATAGGTGGGCGGCAGATAGCTCGGATCGTTTGGAATCAACACTTCGACTTCGAGCTCATTGGGTTTCGTCGGATCAGGCGCCAACAACGTCACACGGATGCGCGGGTCGGTCGTTGCGACGCTCGTGACCTTGAGGGGTGTGTTTCCGTTGTTGCGAATCGTGATCTTCCGTTGTCTGTTGCTGGCCTGCTGGTTGAAGACGATCTTGGTCGGAGAGATCTCCAATCTCGGCGGACAAAAGGCATAGACGTTAACGGTATAGACGGGATAGTCGGCGATTCCGGTTTTGAACTGCAACGAGGTCGTGTTGTATCCGAAATGGAAGGGCGGCTTGCCGACGACCGTTAGATCGTAGACCTCCCCCTCCTCCACCGGATTCAGGACGGCGTCGAACATGGGTTGAACGCTCATGGCTGTCGCGCCATCGCCGCTGACCGACGCGGCCCGGATGGGCTGAAGTTCGAGCTGGAGCGGGACGCCGGAGGCGTTGGTCATGCGGATGATGCGCCGGAGATTCTGGTTCGTCGTTACGCGGCCGAAGTCACCACGAGCATTCTCCACCTCGGATGCCTTCTCGACGGGAATCGATCCATCCAGAAGCCGAATATCTTCGGTGACCTTGAGTTCGCAGATCACTCGGGCGAAACCGGTCATCTCGAATCGAAGAACTGGCCGCGCGGGGTCGTTCGTCTGAGTCTCCAGCCATTCGTTCACCGGGCCGGATTTGTTCAGGAGATTGAGCCGGTACTGTACCTGGCCGACTTCGCCGGGGTTGATCACTTCGGAGTAGGCATCGGCCGTGGAACAACTGCAATAGGCGTGGGGCTTGGTCAGGCGGAGGGGCTGTTCTCCGTCATTCCGGATGTTGAAAGGATGAATGATGGTTCGCCCGGTCCACACGATGCCGAAGTCATAGTGCGTTTCCGGCGTGGACGCGCGGGGACCGGACTGTGCCGCAGGCTGCGGGAGATTCGCGGGCTGCGCGGTCGTTGGTTGAGCAGGCTGAGGGTTTGCTGGGGCCGGCTCGGCTGATGTGGGGCTGGTGTTTTTCGGTGCGGGCTGCGCCGTCGGGCTGGATCCGGTGCTGGATTTGGTGGGTGTGCTGTCCGACGATTTGGAATCGCACGCGGAGATGGCAAAACCCCCCGCCAGGAGGACAATAATGACCCGCTTGGAATTCATGAAAAAACCTCGTTTGTCACTTTCCCTTTTGATTTAGACTGTTTGCGCGGCGGAGGCGTTTCCCGCCTCCGTTGGTCTTGCGAGACCCCGCGGACAGGCCACGGCTGCCGCTTTTCGATTCCGGCTTCTTGAGCTCGGAGTTCAGGATTCTGACAGCCAGATCGGCCTCGGACTGGGCTTCGAAGCTGAACAATCCGACATAGTTGGGACCGGCCGCCTGAGCCACGAAGAAATTGATGCTGACTCCGGCGTCGGCCAGTGCGGCGGCGATTCGGCGACCGATTCCCGGCTGGTTTTTTCCGCTGATGACGACACATGGAAAGTCCGCCTTGGAGAACCCCGCGGTTCGAGCCGAGGTCTGAGACTTGCCGCCGGCAATCGGATAGACCTCGACAGAGGCGAGCGTCTTCTCCGCATTCGTGTAGCCCATGACCAGATCGAGATTCACGCCGCTTTCCGCGAGCGGTCCGAGGGTCGATGCCATCGCGCCCGGCGTGTTTGGCGTTTCGATCTTCCAGATCGTGGCCTTTTTGATTGCAAATGACATTCTCAATTGCCTCCTTCCGCCGAATCCATTCAACGTCAGTTTATTCGATTCGACCCATCGATGCGAGCGCACGAATTGTGGCGAGCAGCGCCGCATTGATTCTCGTTACGGCGCGCGAGTGAAATGGGCGATTTTTCACTTGGAGTCAGCGGATTCGCTGATATAATCGCCGCGAGCCATGGATGGCACTGAACACCAAAATCTGACGGATCGACCTCACTCCCCCCGCGCACGCCGCACGGCGATCGCGCTTGACTGCATACGCAGCAGTCGAATTAACACTTTCCGCCGCAAGGCCGGGTCTCACCGTGATTGTGCATCGGGTTTCATGGCTCGGCCATCCGGCGGCCCAGGTTGTGCATTGAGTGGGTGCCGCGCTGACTGCTACGGATGGGTCCGCGGAGCGAGTTTCAGTCGTAGTCTCTTGGATGAATGCGGGGATTTGTCTCGAAGGGCGAAGGAAATTCAACGACTCCCGGCGAATTCCCGTCGCTGCACTTTTTTCCGAAAATTGCGATCAGAAACGGCGTGTTTCGCCGATACGTTTTTAGTGTGAGTTAGCTTCAATGCGAGAGCACCCGAGAGGGGCTCTTTTCCGGGCGGGTCAACATGTCGGCTCATGCCGTTCGACACAAATATCGTCACTACCGGACTTTGGCTGTACTCGTCTTTGCAATGACCGGCGGGACCATGCTTCTGTTCTGGCTCGGGCAGTTTGCTCCGGTCACGCCGCTCCGAAGCACGGCCGCATCGGGACGCCAATGGAGTCAGATCGCAGTTCGCGCCGAGAGTCGTGCGGCAGCCCGAGGCTTTTTTCATTATCGGATCGATGAAGCGGGCCAGCTTTATCAGAGCTATGCCTGGAAGGCCGGGCAATACGAACAGTCGTCCCCGAAAACGGTTCATATTCTTCTGACCTGTCCGGACGCACAGGCCAGAGTCACGGAGTTGCAGGCTCGCACGCTGGGCCAGCTCATTTCGCGCCTCCGTACCGATCATGCCATCGCCGCCGACCGGGTATTCGTCGATGCCGCAAAGGGAATTGTCGATCGCGGCGAAGTCGAGACCTCGCGGCTGCGGCGCACTTGAGCTCGGCGCCTTTCCCATCTATTGAAATTCTGCCAAATTGAGGCCGCGGGCCGCGTATCGCGCTCGGCTGGGTGCTGATTTTGAATTGGGCATTCGTCCGCTAATTGTCGAGCGGGGGGATCGCCAGCCCGTCCTGTTTCATCCGATGAACTCACAATGCACCGCCGGGAGTAAAGCTGTAATATCGGTGCTCGTTTACTGATCCCGCCTCCCGCGCGTCGGAGCATTGCGATCACACCATGCGAATCCGCACCCGTAGTTTCATTATCATGTTCAGCCAGGGCCTTTCGCAGGCTTCTACGATCGCGCTGAGCATCTGCCTCGTGCGGATGATCGACCAGACTCTGTTTGGAACGTACCGGCAGATGATGCTGGTGCTCTCTTCGGCCACGGCTCTGCTCGCCATTCAGTTTGAGGCCAGTCTTTATTACTACGTCCCGAAACTAGGGTCCGACCGGCACCGGTTGCTTCTCTTGCAGTCGGTCGGCTTGAGCTTCGTGGTGTCGGCAGTCAGTTCCGCGGTCATGTTTTTCGGGGCGGATCTGATCGCCGAATCCTTTCAGAATCCTGCAATCTCAGCGCCGGTGAAAATCCTGTCGTTGTTCCCTTTATCCGAACGGCTACTCGCACTCGTACCGGCGTACCTGTTGAGCACCGACCGAGCACTTCGATCTTCGGTAATCAGTCTCGCCTCGACGGTCGGACGGGTTCTGGCGGTGCTGATCGCCTTTGGGCTCGGGGCGTCGCTTGAAAACGTGGCGTGGTCCATGGTCGGCGTAGGGGCGGTCACGACGCTCATCGCCGTCGCCGATATGTTCCGCTTCACTCTTCCGGCGCCGCTGAAGCCGGACTGGGTTCTGATCCGCGGCCAACTGGGGTACTGTCTGCCGTTGTTCATGACCGGCCTCGTTGGCGTATTGAATCGCGAGTTCGACAAGTTTCTTATCTCGCTCTACTACCGTGATGAAGTGATCTACGGCATTTACTCAGTTGGCGCGATGGAGCTGCCGATCATTGGAATCGTCACGAGCAGCGTGACGGCCGCGATCATGCCGAATCTCGTCTCGCTCATGCACGAGCAGAAGTTGCGAGAGGCCGTCTTCATCTGGCAGGAAGCCGCTCGAAAATGCAGCATGGTGATCATTCCGACATTCGCGTTCTTTGCGACAATCCCGGGCGACTTCATCGTCCTGCTGTATGGCCCGAAATACGCCATGGCGGCATGGCCGTTTGTGATATTTCTTATGCTCCTGCCGATCCGCGTCGCGCTCTATGCGACGCTGATGCGCGCGGCGGGTGATACGAAGCCGATAGCCTTCTATTCGGTCTATTGTCTAATGCTGAATGCCGCCGTTGCAACGCTGTTGATCTACGCAGGTCAGCGGTCGCTGCTGTCGTTCCTTGCACCGAGCATTGGTACGGTTGTGGCGACGCTCGCGATGGCGGCGTTGTTGCTCCGGCGCGTCTGTCGCATCACGAATATGCGGCCGCGAGATATCATGCGATGGGATGAACTCCTTCGTATTCTGTCGTTGTCTCTGATCGCGGCCTGTGTCAGCCTCTTTATTCCGACGCCGGAACTGGAGGGCGCGAAGACATCGTTTGTTCTGGCGGCTAAGCTGGCGATCCGAGGCGTTGCCTTCGGAGTCCTGCTGGTGGCGCTGATGTGGTACGCTCGGTTCCTGACCGATGATGAACGCCGACTGGCGTTAAGCCCGATCCGCTTGATCGTGGGGCGTTTCAAGCGGCGTCCGCCGGAAGACCGGGAGGGTTGATTTGTCGAATTCGCCGTCGCCACTGGAAATGAGTTCCGCCGTTGCGGACAGAAGCCTTCACGAGCCGGAGCGAACGATTCGGCCGGGTTCGCCGCGCGGTCGAATTTTCATGGTCACGGCGATTTTCCCCCCGCATTCGATGGTGGGTGTCGTTCGATCGACGAAGTTCGTGAAGTATCTGGACCGGCTGGGCTGGTCTGCCGACGTGCTGGCCTACCCGCCGCGCGAGCCGCAGGAATCAGTTGATCAATCGCTCATTTCGGAATTGCCGGCGACGCTGCGGATTCACTACGCGCGATGTCTTGCCCCGGCGAGCGGTATTCGATCGGTATTGAAGCTTGTGCGTCGACTGGCCGGGCTGTTTCGCCGTCGAAGACCGCTGGTCGAGTCGAACACTTCGCCCAGCGGCGTCGGTCTCGCGAGCGCGGCGAGAGAATCGAATCTGTACACCTTTCTGCGAAACATCCCGGATAATATCTGGCCTTGGATACCGATGGCGGTGCTGCGCGGGCGACGCCCGGCTCGTCAGTGCGATGTGCTCTACTCCAGTTCACCGCCGTATTCGACTCATATCGCCGCATACTACCTGCATCTATTGACCGGCCTGCCGTGGATTGCTGATTTCCGCGATCCGTGGTTTGATAACATCGAGCTGAATGTGACAGGACCGCGGCATCGTCGAATGCATGAGCGGTGGGAGCGGCGCGCGATCGCCGCCGCACGATTTGTTGTCCTCACGACCGATGAGGCACGTCAGCGCATGATTGATCGCAATACGGATCTGCCGGCTGACAAGTTCGTGGTCATTCCCAACGGCATCGACGACAGCGAGTTACCTCCGACAGACCATGTCCGCGCTGCGTCCGATCCAGCCGCGCCGGTCGTTCTGGCGTATTTCGGAACGATCTACTCCAGCCGATCGCCGGTTCCGCTCTTTCAGGCGATACGTTCGCTTCTCGATCAGGGCAGGATCGACGAAAACGCGCTGCGGATCCGAATAGTCGGCCACGCGCCGCCTTACGTCGCTGCGGCTGTCGACGAGTACCGGCTGGACCGGATGGTTGAGTTGGCATCGCCGGTACCCCGAAATGAAGTGACGCGGACCATGTGTAACAGTGATGTTCTGCTGCTGATCGGATCCGAGATTTCGGATCAGTATTGCATCGCGACGAAGGTATACGAGTATGTCGCGGCTCGGAGGCCGATTTTCGCATTGACGCCGGATGGCGCCGTCTCGGCATTACTGAGACGGCTTAGACTCGGCCGGATCGTCAGTCCCAATGACCACGCCGGCATCGAGTCCAACCTGCTTGAATTGGTTCGTTCACACCGCGCCGGAACGTTACGGCCGGAGGCGGACGTCGATTTGTCGCCTTTCATGCGATCGTCTCAAGCGAGGGCATTGGCCGATCTGTTGGAACGGGCCAGCAAACCCCGCCGGTGATCCGATCATTGCACTCGCTCGCTCTGCCGCGGTCCCTGTTCGTCGCGTAGGATACCAATTGGAGGTTCGTTTCATGGCTCGCGCCCCAATGCGTCGTGATTTCTTGAAGCAAACGGCCGCAGCGGCCACTGCGTTCGTCGGCATCTCGCTTCGAGACGATTGGCCTGATTGTCTTGCCCGTGCGAATGCCGTCGCCGCAGGGCGTACGCCGCGCGAACTGGCGGGAGACGATTTTCCGGTCGCCGGCCCGGGCGAAGGCGGGCGCGGTGCGGGCGAATCCTACTGGTCCCACATCGAACAGGCGTACGACGTGGACCGCTCGATGATTAATCTGAACAATGGCGGTGTCGCTCCGTCGCCTCGATTTGTCCATGACGCACTCGTACGGCAATTGGCAATCACGAACAACTGTCCTCCGCGACAGCTCTGGACCATGCAGGATCCGCAGATCGAACTGGTCCGAACCCGCCTGGCCCGCGTTTTTGGCTGCGATCCGGGTGAGATGGCCATTACGCGTAACGCCAGCGAGAGCCTCCAGATCTGTCTCAACGGCATTGATATGAAGCCCGGCGACGAGTTTCTCACGACGAATCATGACTATCCGCGCATGATTCAGACCATTCGCCAGCGCGAACTTCGTGATCGCATCCGGCTTGTTCAACTAAAGCTCCCCGTGCCGGTTGATTCGGACGATGCGATCGTCGACCTGTTCGCGAAGCACATCACCTCCCGTACACGTGTGATTCTTGTGTCGCATATCGTCAACGTCACTGGGGAGATTCTGCCCGTTCAGCGCATCTGCGCGCTGGCTCGGGAGCGCGGCATCCTGGCAATTGTGGACGGCGCCCATGCCTTTGCACATTTTGTCTTCAACGGCCGCGATCTTGGCGCGGACTTCTATGCCACCAGCCTGCATAAATGGTTGAGTGCGCCGATCGGGACGGGCTTTCTTTATGTCCGACGCGAACGGATCAAGGACTTGTGGCCGCTGACGGCACCGGCCGATCCAAAGTCGGATGACATTCGGAAGTTTGAAGAAATCGGCACGCATCCGAGCGCCCCGCGTATGGCCATTGCGGAGGCAGTGACATTCTTCGAGGGAATCGGTCCCGCGCGCAAGGAAGCCCGCCTGCGATTCCTTCGCGATTACTGGGTGGATCGGCTCAAGGGCTCAGATCGGATTCGAATTTACACGAATTTGTCGCCCGCTCACTCCTGCGCGATTGCGACTGTCGAGATCGTAGGGATCGATTCGCAGAAGCTCTTCGCCCACCTTTGGGAAAAGCACAAGATTCTGACGACCCCGATCGTCCACGAGGACTTCACCGGAATTCGCGTCACGCCGAATACCTACACGACGCGCGCGGAGCTGGACATCTTCGTCGATGCCATGCGGGATGTGATCAGGAACGGCATTCCGAACGAGGGTTAACTGTCCGTCGCCGCGACCGGGCGGCCTGTCCAGGCGCGTCGAGTTATTCCGGCGTTCATCGGCCTCGTCTTCGTCGAGTCGATCGGGTCGGAATTAGCAACAGTCCCACCGAAAGCATGGCCGCGGCGGATGCGCCGGCGCCGCAGAAGCCTCCGCCGGCAACGCCGCCCGGACCCTGTCCGAGCAATCCGCCGCCGGTGATCGGCTCGGTCGCATTGCATCCATCTTCGCCGGGCGACAGCTTTGTTGAATCGAATGGGCAGCCGTCGTTGCAATCCGGCGTGCCGTCATCGTCGGAGTCGATGTCCGCAACGCCGCACCCGCAGATTCCCTCCTGCGTTTTGTCCGGATCGTTCGGACATTCGTCAAGACAGTTTGTGACGCCGTCATTATCCGAATCAAGAGAATTGTTGATCGTCGGACATGGATCGCAGGCATCGGGAATGCCGTCATTATCTGCGTCGAGGTTGTTCGCGCCTTGCGGGCAGATATCACATGCGTCCGGGATGCCGTCGTTATCAAGATCGGCGAGATCGTCTTCGCCCGGACATTGATCGCAGGCATCCGGGATGCTGTCGCCGTCTGAGTCAATGGCGTCATTGAATCCGGGGCACTTGTCACATGCGTCGGGCACACCGTCGCCGTCCGCGTCGTTGGCATCGGGCCCGAGCGGACACAGGTCCGTGATGTAGATATAACTGTTGAAGTACCATGTTCCATCAATCTTGGAATACAGCCGAACGTACACGTTTCCGCCTTCGATTGGCAATCCGCTGACGCTTGCGTTGGTCATCTGCCCTGTGATGTTGTGATAATTCGTGCCTCCGGCTGAACTGCCAACGGTGAGTCGATATTCCTGAACGAGCGAGCCTGTCGTCCACTCAAAGGTGATATTTCCGCCAGTAATCAATGAGCCGTCTGTCGAGGGATTCGTCATTTGCGCCATGCCGGAAACAGTGGCGGCGCTGCCGTAAAGGAAGGCCATGTTCTCAGCGTCGCCGACGGAGAGATGGGTCTTTTGGCCGATCTGGGCCTGCCATTCTGAATAAGCCGGAAGGCAGGAGATGGTTCGGCAACTGCTGGAGCAGGTGCAGTTGGCGAAGGCGCATTGTCCGTAGTGCATAATGGAGTCGAAGTTGTAGTCGCCATGCAGTTGCGCGCCATTCTGAATGTCAAAATTGCTTTCCATTCCCGATTGGACGTTTCCAAGGTTGACCTGAATATATGAATCACGATCGGCGCGCGATTGTTCGTGCCAGACGCCGAGCGCGTGGGCCAGTTCATGCATCATGATGTACTTGTAGTCCCAGTTGTAGATTGACAGGTCCTGGCGACCGCCGATCATCCCGACATAGGACCAATTGCCTGTGCCGCTGAAGATGTAAATGTAGTTCGATTGATTCGTACGCTGAATGAATCGGATATCCGCGACGGCCTCCCAGGATCGCATGGCTTCCAGCATGGCCGATCGCTCGGTCGATCCGACGGCCGTATCGAAAGTGTAATACACTTCGCCGTTGGTCCAGTGCCGCGTGGTCGTGCTTACGCCGCGCTGCACATTGCCGCCGGGGTCCTCGGCGTTTTCGCTGGCGGCCGACTGCGGCAAGAGGATGCAGCCTTCGATCAGTGTAGCGCCTTGGGGGATTCGATCATTCAAGGGGACGCCGCGTGCTGCCTGACGTTCGCGAGATTTCTCGCGCTGGCGTGAAATGGCTTTGGTCGAGGGCAAAATGGCCGGGACAAGCCCGATTTCCATCGGATTGACTTCACCGACGAGGTGCTCGGTGGGAGCGAGAAGGCCGTCGGCGTCGAGCGTTGCATATCGAAACGCGCCGCGCGAATCAACGACCGTATAGCCATTCGGATCTTCGTACCAGTTGAAGTGCTCGTCTCCCTGATAGGTGAGCGTGATGATCGCTCCGGATGGCTGCACGGTACGGAAAGGCAGGTGATGTTGATTCGGAAACTCCTCGGCGAGAGTCGTCGCCGCGTATGAACTCAGTAGACAGGCGGTGATGAGAATGAGAGATCGCACGGCAGGCCCCCTCGGAACGCTGGGTGCTCGGACACGCCGCAGGGACGTACGAGCGGAGAGTCGCATGTCTGGCTTCATGCGACCGGAAACTAACTATTTGGCCAATGGCGGAACCGCGGGTCGGCGTCCGAGGCGCGCGACCGTTCAAGATGGGTTCGCTGCTGAAAATCTACGATTTGGGTGAGAGAGAGTGCAACCGGTTCGCGGACGCGCGGTTTGCCAGTGCCTCAGCCCTGTCGAGGGGATTTTCGGGAATTATGTGGACCTGCCGATGGAAGGAGCCGGTGGGGCAGACGCGTCATTCAATATCGGTCGGCGAATTCGTTTCAAAGAGTGCCGGTGCCCGAACTGATGAATCCGTCAACTGCGAATGTAAGAAGGGGATTGATTACGAACTCAAAAAACGACCCGACGGCCTGTGACAGGATATTGACAAAGAATGCCAGAATACCGAGCGTGAACTGGGTCATGGTCTCGATCTCACTTTGCATGCCACTCGAAGGCCTGTGTCCACACATGCAGGCCGCGCTCACATTCGATCTTACGCAGCATGCCCCGGAGTTTCGTGCGAGGATCGACTTTGGCACAATCAATCAGCCGGTAATGCGGGGCAGTATCGGACGCTGATTCGCCGGCTGTATAGCGCCGCGAAGTGTTTGTCAGGCGCGCACACCATCGAACGCGCGAGGAGGGGAAGACCCGGAGTTTTCTGACGTGTAATCTCAATCGCTTAGGCGGTTCAGTCGGCCCCCCGGAGGCCGATCGCAGGCCTGCGTTTTGTGACAACGCGATGTCGCTATTGCTTTGGCGGTGAACTAAGCAACTGGGCCACGGTATCGTGAATCTCAAGCACCTTATCGAGCTGGGTGACGCGAATCGTTCCGCGAACGCGATGATCGACACCGATGAGCGCCACGCGCCGGCCTTCCAGGCGAAAGCTCTTGCTAAGGTGAACCAGAGAACCAAGCGCGACACTTGGAGCGAATTTCACGCGACTCATGTCCAGGACAATCGGCACTCTCGGCCGGCTGCCGGCCTGAGTATGGACCGTGTCGACAAGTTCCTCGGTTGACAGGTCGTCAAGAATTCGGCGCGTAACCAGAATCAGCAGGACATCGTCGTGCGGAAGAATCTGCGTGACCGGTGTGTTCTCAGACATGTCAGATTTGCTCGTGCGGCTCCGGTCCCGGGCCTTTCCTGTTCCGCGCCCGGAAAATAAACGTCCCCGACAGGAGTCGAACCTGTAACCTTCGGCTTCGGAGGCCGACACTCTATCCAATTGAGCTACGGGGACCACTGGCGTCGGTCGAATTGTAACGCGCGGCCGGGCGTGGGCAAGCGAGTCGGGGGTTTGCCGCCACGGGCTGCAGTACTGTAATATCCGCGACGTTGAATGCGTCGGCGTGGCTGCCGCCTCGGCAGGCTAGTCGGCGATCGCGATGTTTTGTCAAAAAACACCCTAACCCGAAATGAGATACCTGACATGTCGACGGCAACTACAGACTCAAAGACCTGCGAACACCTCAAGGTTGTCGATGCTTACAGCGCTCACAACTATCACCCGCTTCCCATCATCGTCGAGTCCGGCGAAGGGTGCTGGGTGACGGACGTCGACGGGAACAGGTATCTCGACATGCTCGCGGCGTATTCCGCACTCAACTTCGGCTACTCAAACGACCGACTCATCGCGGCTGCCACGAAGCAGCTGAACAAGGTCACCTTGACGTCGCGGGCGTTCCACAACGACCAACTCGGGCCATTCTGCAAGGAGCTTTGCGAACTGACCGGCTACGAGGCGGTGCTCCCGATGAACAGCGGAGCCGAAGCTGTTGAGACTGCGGTTAAGATGGCCCGCAAGTGGGGTTACAAGAAAAGGGGAATCGAAGCCGATAAGGCGGAGATTATCTGCGCCCGAGGCAACTTTCACGGCCGCACAACGACGATTGTCAGTTTCAGCACGGACGCACAGTATCGGGATGGCTTCGGTCCATTCACGCCGGGATTTCCGCTCGTGCCGTTTGGCGATGCCGTTGCGCTTGAGAAAGCCATCACCAAGCACACTGCTGCGTTCCTTGTCGAGCCGATTCAGGCCGAGAGCGGGATCCTTGTGCCGCCTGATGGCTATATCAGGAAAGTGCGAGAGATCTGCACGAAGCACAACATTCTCTTCATCGCGGACGAAATACAGACCGGTTTGTGCCGCACTGGCGATCGTTTCGCCTGGCAGCATGACGGTGCAGATGCGAGGCCGGATGCGATGTGCCTCGGTAAGGCGCTCGGCGGCGGCATTGTGCCGATTTCGGCGGTTGTATCGTCGCGCGAGATCATGAGTGTGTTTTCACCGGGCGATCATGGCTCCACTTTTGGCGGAAATCCGCTCGCCTGCGCAGTGGCCCGGGTCGCGATCGACATGATTAGGAACGATGGGCTTGAGAAGAGGGCCAAGGAACTGGGCACCTATTTCAAGAGCAAGCTCCAGGCGGTCGGCGCGCCGGCAGTGGCCGAGGTCCGTGGGCGTGGGTTGCTGATCGGCGTCCAGATCAAGTCGAATTTCCCGAAGGCCCGCTGGTTCTGCGAAAAGTTCATGGCCGACGGCATTCTTTGCAAGGATGCGCATGAGGACGTGATTCGATTCGCGCCGCCCCTCATCATTGAGCAGAGCGATATTGATTGGGCAATGGAGCGGATTGGGCCGGTTTTGCTTTCCGCTCAGGCTCAGTGAGAGATCCGCCCTTTCTTACAGCGGTTAATACGAAATGCGTGAATTGCGGCCGCGCGGCGCTGGCTCCCGGCGCAGCGCCGGACTTGTTGCGCAAAAAAAAAGGCCGAAGCGAGAACGCCCCTTGCGAACGTTGGCGCTCCGGCAGGCCGGATCAGAAGAGCTGTGCTCTTCGCCTGACGCCCCCGGCCTTTCTCAGTCGCACGGCCGGGTATTTGGCACGGGCTGTGTCGCTTCGGCTATTTAGAAAATACAACACAAACTCAGGCGAGGCAAATGGAATTCTCGCCCCATTTCGCACGCAACTTGCACGGGAATTTACGCAAATTCGTTGTGTCCGAACACGCCGTTCAAGGAGCGCAACATGGCCGAACGCAAGCCGATTTCCGTTCTGATCCTGGGGGCCGCCGGACGAGATTTTCACAACTTCAACTGCTGCTATCGCGATGACAGCCGATTCCGGGTGGTTGCGTTTACCGCAACGCAGATTCCGAACATTGAGGATCGGCGTTATCCGCCTGGGCTGGCGGGGCCGCTTTATCCCGATGGGATCGCGATTCGACCTGAAGCCGAGTTGGAATCGCTTATCACCCGACACGGTATCGACCTTGCGGTGTTCAGCTATTCGGATGTGCCGCATTCATATGTGATGCACATGGCATCTCGGATCAATGCCGCCGGCGCGAGTTTCGAACTGCTGGGCACGCGGCCTACAATGTTGCCGTCGAAGAAACCGGTCATTGCAGTCTGCGCCGTACGCACCGGCTGCGGAAAAAGCCAGACGACGCGTTGCGTAGCCTCGGCACTGAAGAGTGCCGGAAAGCGCATTGCCGTTGTACGCCATCCAATGCCTTATGGCGACCTGGCAAAGCAGGCGTGCCAGCGCTTCGCCACGCTTGCTGACATGGACAAATACGATTGCACCATTGAGGAACGCGAGGAGTATGAACTCCACATACAAAACGGGAACCTCCTCTTTGCCGGAGTGGATTACCACCGGATTCTTGCGGCTGCGGAGGCTGAGGCGGATGTGATTCTGTGGGACGGCGGCAACAACGACACGCCGTTCTTCAAGTCAGATCTGCTCATTACCGTGACCGATCCGCACCGGCCCGGACACGAAGCCGGCTACTATCCCGGGGAGACCAATTTTCGGATGGCTGATGTCATTGTTATCAACAAGGTTAACACGGCGCGGCCGTCAGACGTGAAGACGGTGGAACTCAACGCTGCCGCCATGAACCCCAAAGCCACCGTGATTCGCGCGGATTCGGCGATCATCTGCCGGGATGGTGAGCGTCTTCGCGGGCGTCGTGTCCTTGTAGTCGAAGACGGACCGACGTTGACTCACGGCGAGATGCGGTACGGCGCAGCTTATGTGGCGGCCCGCGAATTCGGCGCCGCCGCCATCGTTGATCCACGTCCGTCGGCGAGGGGGTCAATCAAGGCAACGTATGAGAAATACCCTCATATGGAAGAGATTCTGCCGGCGATGGGATACGGTGCGGCACAAATCGCCGATCTGGAAGCGACCATAAGCGCGGCCGACTGCGATATCGTGGCAATCGGCACACCGATCGATCTTGGGAAGCTCATTCAGATCAACAAGCCGCATGTGCGCGTTGAGTACGAACTGGCCGGGTCCGGCGTTGACCGGCTGACGGAGATCATTCGCTCGAATCCGCGATTCAGATGAATCGCGTGATCGTTGCTCAAGCAGAAAGTGACCGGCCGTCGATTCTTGAATTCTATCGAGCGTCCCGTAGCATACCCCGCGATGGACATCCCCATGTTCACGACGTCGTGTCGCTGGCGATATTGAGCGTTCAGCTTTGATTGAAACAGGCAGGAGCCACTTTCCATGAGTCAATCCCTCAAGGGCAGGAGCCTGGTCTCGCTCGCCCATCTCTCCCCCGATGAATTGCAACTGATTCTTGATACAGCGGCGAAGGTGAAAAAGCACCCCGAGGAGTATGCCACCCGACTGACCGGGAAGACCTTGGCCATGATCTTCCAGAAGCCATCGCTCAGAACGCGCGTTTCGTTTGAAGCCGGCATGACGCAGATGGGCGGCCATGCAATTTATCTTGGGCCATCCGACATCAGCATCGGAAAGCGGGAGACGACCGAGGATATCGCGATTGTCCTTTCGCGAATGTGCAACATGATCATGGCTCGAACCTTCGGCCATGACATCGTCGAGGATCTTGCGAAACATTCCACCGTGCCTGTGATCAATGGTCTGTCGGACTTTTCGCACCCGTGCCAGATTCTCGCCGACCTTCAGACCATTGCCGAGCGGCGGGGCAAGCTGAAGGGTTTAAAGTTCACGTACCTTGGCGACGGCAACAATGTGGCCCATTCAATCCTATTCGGCGGCGCCTTGGCGGGAATGCATGTCAATATCGTGACGCCGAAGGACTTTGAGCCGAATGCGGATGTCGTCAGGAAAGCCGCGGACATCGCGGCCATGACCGGCGGTAGCGCCCGGACGACCCACAGTGTCGAAGACGGCGCGAAAGGCGCGGACGTGCTCTACACAGACGTCTGGGCCAGCATGGGCCAGGAGGCCGATGCACAGCGACGGCATGCCCATTTCGTGCCCTATCAGTTGAATATGAATGTGCTCAAGATGGCAAATCCGGATTGCGTCGTGCTGCACTGTCTGCCGGCACACTACGGCGACGAGATCACGTACGACATTTCCCGCACAAAGAACGCTGCGATCTTCGATGAAGCAGAGAACCGGCTGCACGCGCAAAAGGCGCTCATGCTTCTGCTTGCCGGCGCGGCCTGATCCGGCCGCCTGATTGGTCGTTCTGGTGATGATTTATCCGCCGATTGGCGGTGATGTCAGCGGACTTGTGAACCTCGGCGAACCGTGCTGAACACACGGATCGGGGCATTCCGTTCTTGAAATGCGTTGCCCTGATAATCACGGGTGTACTGGTAGTAGTAGGTCTCTTCGATGCTTTCGAGCGGTCCCGTGACCGAGGGCCACTGATTGCGGCCAATCTCCGTCGATGCCAGCGGGACAGTCATCGGGTCATCAAACAGCAACGCCGGTGCACCGAGGGTGACAGGTTCCCACCGCTCCTCGCAGCGACAGCCAACCAGCGTCGCAATGAGCAACGCCGCGGCCGTCAAAACGATGGCGAAATAAAGCGACGGGGATGTCACTCCGTGGCGATACATGGCTGCGCCTCTTTTCGCATCCATGCGATCGTGTCGAGCATCCGGCGACTGGTCGCGCCGCCGGCCTCCGTGAAGAAAAAGAACTGACTGGCTGCGAGTAGAAATTGGCATCACCGGTGCCGCGCGGGATGGCGCCTGGTCACCTCATTTCAATGCCCCTGAGTATGATAGGACGCTGCGCGCAAACGCAGACGCGACAGGGGCTGTCAGCCGACGTCGGATAATCGTCCGGCGCGCCGGCGCTCGTTTGTGCGGTTTGGAGCGATTTGGTCGTCTGGACGATCTGTACTGGCCGGTCGAGTCTGCGACGCGATCTCAGTCACGAGCGCCGCGACGAAGCGGCATGGTCATGCAGCGCGGTCCACCGAGGCCGCGGACCAGTTCCGATCCGGGAATGGAAATACACTCGATGCCGGCTTTCTCCATTGCCGCGATGGTGCGTTGATTCCGTCGGTAGGTGCAAGCGACACCGGGTGCGATCGCGAGGATGTTGGTCCCGTCCGTACGTTGTTCCCGCGTGGCGAAGTGCTCATCTCCGCCGCCGGATGGAATCACCTTCAACTCGGTTCCGAATTCGTCGCTGAGAATTGCGCTGAGGGTTCGCGTCTCCTGAACGCTGACAAGCCCGCCGCTTCCGTCCGTCGTCAACTTCTCGATTTGTGAGATGCGCTCCATCACGCCGGGATACCAGACGACGACGCCGCGATTCACAATCGTGAAGACGGTGTCAAGATGCATAAATGAACGTTCGGACGGGATGGGAATCTCATAGACGCGCCGGATCTGACCGCCCGAAAACGCCTTGCGAGCGAAGACTTTCACCGTCTCTGACCGCGTACGCTCGCTTACCCCGATGAGCAGGGATTCTTCATTGATGACGATGACATCTCCGCCCTCGATGGTAAACGGGCGATCCTCGATCGGGCTTGTGGATGCACCGTAGAGTATCTGGTGGTGGGCGAACTCAGGGTGGTTTTCCAGCACCGCACGCACAAGAATCGTCTCGCGGACGCGCTCGGTATAGTGCATTTTGCAACTGATCGCGCAACGACCCACGACGACGGCCGGATCGCGTGAGAAGTAGGAATTTGGAATCGGCGGCAGTATGAAGATGTTTTTCGTCACGTCTTTGAGCGGCGGTCGACCGGTCAACTCGTAGTACTCGCCGTTGGTCAGTCCGGCAAAAAGAATGCGAACGAGCGCTTCGTTCGAAACGCGGCGTTCGTCGAGAAGGTCGGGCACGATCGCCGGCGCCTGGTTGTTGATGCAGACTTGTTCGATCAGCCGCGCCTTGGCCGGACCTTGGATCAGGACGTCGCGCAGCATCTTCTCGAGATAGCATACTTTGATATCTCGATCCTGCATTTCGCCCACGAATTCGTCGTGTTCCTCCTGCATTCCTGTCAGGAAGGGGATGTCCTCAAACAGGTAGCGCTTCATGTTTTCGTGAGTCAGTCGGTCAATTTCCGCCCCGGGGCGATGCACCAGAACGGCTTCGAGCGGATCATATTCGTTGACGATTCTGAACTGCACGTTTCAACCAGCCTTCCGTAAGAGTATGTCGAATAGCGGGTTATGATAGCGGCTGCGTGTGTTTCGGTCCAGATGCCGCTTCGCGCACCGTCGCGCGCCTGGCACAGGTCATTCCATCAGTGCGCTAACGTGTGCTGCAACCGAGGCTTCCAGCGCATCGAGGTCGTAGCCGCCTTCGAGGCAACTGATAATCCGCCCTCCGCAGTGTTGACCGGCCAATTGCCGAAGCCATCGCGTCAACTGTCCGAAGCTCGCCTCCGTCAATTGCAGACTGGCGAGCGGATCTGCGACGTGTGCATCAAAACCGGCCGAGATGAGCAGAAACTCAGGTTGGAATGCATCGAGGGCCGGAAGCACCTTCGTCTCGAAGGCTGAGAGGTATTCCGTCTCGGGCGAGAAAGGGGGAATCGGTACGTTGAGCGTAAAACCCTCGCCGGGCCCGTCGCCGCGCTCGCTGGCTCTGCCGCTACCCGGCCAGAGCGGGTGCTGATGCAGTGACACAAAAAACACACTCGGGTCTTCGTAGAAAAAATGCTGCGTTCCGTTGCCGTGATGAACATCCCAATCCACGATTGCCACGCGACCCACGCCGTGCTGAAGTTGCAGATACCGAGCCAGAATCGAGATCGTTCCGAAAAGGCAGAATCCCATCGCTTCATCCGGCAGGGCGTGGTGACCCGGCGGCCGCACCGCGCAGAACGCGCTCGATGACCGGCCGGAGGCGACTGCATCGCCGGCAGTCAGTGCCGCGTTGATGGCAGCGATGGCAGCCGCATAACTGCGAGGGCTTACAACGGTGTCGCCGTGGTCAAGCAGTGACCGTTCAGCCTGGGTTTCGCACCGCTGGCGAACCCAGTCGTGGTAGTCTCTGACGTGCAGCTTGCAGATCCACTCGACAGCGTCGTGTTCGATGATGGGCTGGGGATCGAGCTTCGGCACGGTGCGCTGAAGGAGGCTCGGCTCAAGGCGTCGAGCGCGGTCGATGCACTCGACGTGTCGCCCCGTGTCATGCTCAAGGCATGTCGTATCCCAGTAATAGAACGTCCTTGCCATTTTGCCGCTCGCGAATCGCCCACCAGTCTAAGAGGATGCCGAGGACATG
The DNA here is from genome assembly GCA_019636475.1 of Phycisphaerae bacterium. NCBI lineage: Bacteria > Pseudomonadati > Planctomycetota > Phycisphaerae > Phycisphaerae bacterium. The sequence continues at coordinate 390,679 of JAHBXN010000003.1, read as the reverse complement.
TCGCGTAGACCTCCCTCGTGTGACGCCTCGTACGTCGAATCGGCCATCCGCACTTACCGGGCCGGTCAGCCTGCGATACTCGGAAGTCTCTTGAATGGTATCGCTGCGATATGCGGCCGATTCGAGAGATTTCGTTGTCGGCTGCCAAGGCGATAGGGTATCATGATATTGCAGAAGAATCATGCTCCCGCACTTCGGGCGTGCGCGAATGTGACGTTGATTTGGAAAGGCGAGCCATGTCAGACAAGATCACTGCGACGGCGCTTTTGACGGCGATGAAGACGCATGGAGCGTCCGACCTGCATCTGAAAGCCGGGCTGCCGCCGGTTTATCGAGTGGGCGGAATCCTGAGAAGCGTGAGTCTGCCCGCGATGTCCGGAGAGGAGATTGCAAAGTGCCTTGAGCCGATCATTCCCGCGGCGCGGCGGGCTTTTTACGAGGAAAACGGCGATCTCGACTTCGCGACGCACCTGTCCGAAGGCGAGCGTTTCCGCGTAAACATCTTTCGCGCCGGTGGCGTCATGAATGCCGCGATCCGCCGAGTCAATCCGACAATCCCCTCGTATGAACAGCTGCACCTCCCGCCGATTTACGAGAAAGTCATCGCCGAGACCGGCGAGGGCATTATCATAATTTCGGGAGTGACCGGCTCCGGGAAGAGCACGACGCTTGCCGCCATGATCGAACAGATCAACACCACGCGGCATGAGAATATTGTCACGATCGAGGATCCCATCGAGTATCTCTTCAGGCCGAAGAAGTCGATCATCTCGCAACGAGAGATAGGTATCGACATTCCGACCTATGGCGAGGGTTTGAAGTACATTGTTCGACAAGACCCTGACGTGATCTTTGTCGGCGAGATGCGCGATAAGTTCACCATGACGGCCGCGCTGCAGGCCGCGGAGACGGGGCACCTGGTTTTCGGCACCCTTCATACGGCCGATGCGATGCAGGCATTCGCCCGCGTTCTGGAGTTTTTTCCGCGGCAGGAGCATGAGTTTGTCCGCAGTTCGTTGTCGAATTCACTGCGAGCCATTTGCGCGCAGCGTTTGCTCCCCGGTGCCGAGGATGGAGCACGCATCCCGGCGACCGAAGTCCTTCTGAACAACGCAACCTGCAAGGATCTGATCCGCAAGGAACAGGATCAGGACCTGCCCGCGCTCATTGACGGTAGCGAGAACGAGGGGATGATGTCATTTACCACGTCGCTGGCGGACATTGTCCGTCGCGAGCTGGTTGGCATGGACACGGCGATGGAATACGCACCAAACCGAGAAGCGCTCTCAAGTCGAATACGCGGCATCAAGACCACGGCGCAATCTCTGATCCATCGCGTAAGGTAGCCTGCCGGCGGCGGCCCGGCCATTGCGGCCGCGTCGCTGCGGAAGGGGACTGAATTTCGGCGGCATGATTTCGCCCTATGCCCGTCGACGAGGACTACCGAGCCCGGTTATCTTCCGGGAAGAATGACCGACCCGTCTGCCGATCATGATCCTTCTCGCGTATCACCCACTGGCGGCGCCGAAGGGTTCGCGCACAAGCCGGCTCGTGACGACAATCCTGCACCTTCTCCACGCGCTTTCGCCCATGCCACGGGCTTCGTTTATCAATCGGTCGGATTCATTCTTGCATCGATGATGTGCTGCTGGTGGCCTGCGAACTGTTGGCAGGATCGTCTGCCCGTCACGCAGCTGGCAGATGTCTCGCCGGAGGCTCTTCGAAATGCGCCGGCGCCCGACCTGTGGGCCACGGCCGTCGTCGTCTCGACATTTGTGGGGGGCCTGCTGCTCATTGGAGTCGGATTCGGAATGCAGCACGACCGCCTGCGAACCGGCCGACTGCCGATGATCCTGACGGCGGCGATGGGCCTGGTTTTCTGGGTGTATCTGGGATTTTCGATCTTTATTGCCCCGGCATTCGGGCGTATCGCCCTTGGCGCATTGGGCGCCCTGGGGTGGACGGTGATGTTCCTGCTGGCCGGGGTGTCGAATGAACAGATGCGCGCGAATCCGCCTACGCAGTCTGAACAATCATGGACATCGCGCGATGAGGATGAGTTTCGAAAATCGCTTTCGCCTGACTCACGAGATAGAACGAACCGGTAATGCAGATCAGGTCTTCCCGGGTGATGGCCTTCTCAGCAATTTCGAGCGCTTCCTCAAGACTCTGCGACACCTGTGCCATGCGACCCGACACTTCCGCGAACTTGGCAGCGAGATCAGCGGGGTCCGCGGAGCGGGGCGACTTGATCGGCGTGAAGATGATCTTGTCGGCGCCGAGCTGAATTTGGCGCAGCATGCCGTCAATGTCCTTGTCTGAACAACAGCCGAAGATGACGACCATGCTGTCGTACGGGACATTCTGGCCGATGGCACGCATCAATGCTTCAATGCTGGCGGCGTTGTGCGCGCCGTCACCAAGCACGCGCGGCTGGTCACAGAGCATTTCCATGCGGCCCTGAAGTCTGACCCGCGAGAGTCCGCTGATCGCACGCTCATCGTCGATTTTGAAGCCGCGGTTCTTCAGTTGATCGAGCATGCCGAGCGCCACACCGCAATTGATCGCCTGATGTTCACCCACCAGGGGCACAAGCAGATGATCGAAGTGACTGGTCGGTGTGGTCACGCAAATGCGCGCCTGCGGCCCTCCACGGGACGCCTCAAAGCGGTAGCTGAACCGAATCTCATCGCCGGCAAAGTAGAGCTTGGCACCAACCTGCTCCGCCACGCGCTTAAGCACCTTCTTCACGCCGGAGGGCTGAGGCGCGGCAACCACGGGGATGTCGGGCTTGAAAATGCCGGCCTTCTCTTCGGCGATCTGCTCGACGGTGTCACCCAGCTGCGCCATGTGATCCAGACTGATATTGACAATGCCGCACACTTCGGGCTTGACAAGATTCGTCGCATCGAATCGCCCGCCAAGACCGACTTCGAGTACGGCGACATCCACCTGCTCCTCGGCAAAATGGAGAAATGCAATCGCGGTCAGGATTTCGAAGAAAGTGGGGCGATCGCTCTGCGGGTATTCTCGCGAAATCTCCGCGACTTTTGCGATCAGCTTGGTCAGCGTCTGCTTGGGGATCAGTTCGTCGTTGATTGCGATGCGCTCGCGCAAATCCACAATGTGTGGCGATGTGTACACGCCGACCTTAAAGCCGTTGTTCGCCAGCATTTGAGAAAGCATTGCGGCCGTCGAGCCTTTACCTTTGGTCCCGGCGATGTGAACACTCTTGAATTTCTGTTCAGGGTGGCCAAGGTCCTTCAGGAGTCGGCTCATTCTGGCGAGCGTGAAAGCGCCGCGCGCTTGCCGCTTCGGCGGCCGACGCTCGTAATTGACCTGCAGCGCGAGGAAGTCCAATGCAGACTGGTAGGTCTTGATCGGCTTGAGGCCCAGCGCCGCTTCGCACAACGAGGCTCGCTTTAGGGCGGCTCGGTTGGGGCGAGGCGCTTTCAGGACCGTGGCGGCCTGCGCCCGCGTTCGTGAAGATTTGGCGGGCAATTTATTGGCCCTGGTTTGCTGACTGGCTTTCGGGGATCGTCCCTTTCGAGCGGGTGCATCCACCTTCTTGGACTTGCGTCCCGTCCGCGAACTGGGTGAGCTTGACTTTGCCATATGAAGAATATCCTAAACGAGCGGGGCGGCGATTGTCAACGAAATCGCACTGATTGGACGGATTTGGTCGTCGTAACGCCCTAAGGTGGCGAGAGTTAGAGTTGTGAATTGCTCGTCACTGCAATCGAACATTTACCTAATCTGGTCTCTCGCTCGGCGTCGTTTCATTAAGCTTGAACAGACTTTGCGCAAATTACCCACACGATATGAACCATTCTCACAGGGTGAGTTCCACATTGCGGAAAGGACGCCGCACATCCTTCGAATCATCTGACTTATCCCTCCCTATACAACGAGCCTGGACCCCTTCGAGTTCGAGGAATCCTCCGCCAGCATATCCGGGTATGCCCGGTTTCGGTTCGTTGGGACCTCGTTTTGACGCCGGCACTGCCGGCCGCGCGATCCGTGGTGCGAAGATTTACAGGCCGATCCATGATTGTACCGTTGGAATCGGCGCGAAAATCGGGATAATACTTTGCCCACTCGCATGAGGAGCTGATGAGCGATCCCGCGACAACCAAGATTGTCCGCTGCTGCCACTGTCGCGGAATGATGCGCGTCGCGGCGAAGGCCTTATCCGTCTTTTGCCCGCACTGCCAAAAGAGGGCGACGCTGGAGAGTTTGCGAATTGTCGGTGCGCATCCCGGGCGGACGCTCGCGACCTGCGGAGATATTCTGGTTGAGGCGCCGGCCCAGTTAAACGTCGAGATCACCGCCAACAATGTTACGATTCGCGGAAAGGTCAACGGCTCGGTTTTTGCGAATGAGTGCCTGGAGGTCGATTCGACCGGGCGGATTTATGGAGATGTTCGCGCCGGAAAACTGGTCGTTCGCGACGGCGGCGTGATTCAAGGGCGGATCGAGATGCTGCCGCCAACGGGCCAGCGCAGCGCCGGTTCAAAAGTGACATCGCCTGCCAGGCCGGGCTCGGAAACACACGAAGGCGCCGTATCGGAGCGGAGCCTGCCGCCTGCGCCCGCGGTGCCAGGCGGATCGCATTCAAGGGCGCCCGCGCTTCCCCGAGCTCCGCAGCAAATCAGGCCGATTCGACTGGATTGAATTCCAGCGGCGCTTACCACCGTGCCCGATTATTCAATCGCTTTTGCGGCCTTCATGGCCTGTTCCTTGGCGACGGGATCGTCGAATCCCTTCTTTTTGCAAATTGCAGCGATGATTTCGGGAAAGCGTTTGAGGTGGTATTCATCCAGACGAACGCGCCGTTCCGCGCCGCCGTCGGCCCAGACAAGGTCGACCCAGCCTTTCTTGATAAATCGCGTGGACTCGAGCGATTTCATGTCTTCCCATTTCACATGACCGACGAAGCGGTATGTCATGCCGGTGTCATCAACGCGGCAATGTGTAAGCATGATGCGAATCAGGAATACGCTCGTGACGACGCCGACCGCCGCAAGCACCCACCCGATGATCCGTTGCGAAATGAGATCGGTCATTTTGTGACCGGTGGTCTTGCCGACGGGCTCATACAGCATGCCGCCTCGCACAGTGAATTTGATTCGATAGTCCGGGCCGAAGTAATAGATTTCATCGGATGATTCGAAGGACGGCGGCCCTCCGAACGCCGCGATCATTGCATCACGCTGAGCGGATGCGCTCAGCTTGCTTGTGATGGTCGTGATTTCCTGGCTGATCTCTTTTTCGCGGCTGGAATTGATCCTTGAATAGACGACGGCACGGGATGCCGCGTCGCGATCCTGCGGATCGATCGCCTTCAGGTGTTCTTCGAAGTTGGCTTTTTCATAGCCTTTGTATCCGTCGTAAAGAAAGGCCGCGCCGAAGCCCGCCACCATCAGAAAAAACAATCCGTTCCGGACAAGACGCTCTGTCTTGGGCCCGCTTTCGATGTGCATGTTGTTCCTTTTGTATCGGGCCGAGGCCAGGCTCAGGATGCTCGCTGGAAATCAGTCACTTTCACTATCAATTTGGCGATATCTTCCGCATTAATCACGAAGACCCGATTGGGAGCGATAGAAGACATCGCATAGCGGCCACCATCGGCGGGGCCACGCGGTGAAATCATGAGGTTCGACACATGATCGGTGTCGTCCGTGACGCGAATCGTCAGTTCCGGCGCGTCCAGTCCGTACTGGGCAAGCTCGGCGTCCGAGTACTTCACGTATCGGCTCGCTTTCAAGTCGCGCAACGTCGCCAGGACCGGGGTCACTTTGTTCGCATCGACGGCGAACGTAGCTTCGCCGACCAGTTTCCATGCGTCTCCGTTGAATTCAAACGTGAATGGCGCCCCACCCTCGAACGCAAGCTTCCGAATTTTCGCCGGTTCGATCACGAAAACGTTTGTATCGAGTAGTTCCGCGTCGAGGTTGTTGGCGACCAGTGCGTCGATCTCGCAGATCGTTGCGCCGCCTTCGCGCATGGCGTAGATCAGACCCGCATGACGGGCGACTCGAACTGTTTCGACGATTGGCTGTGGCTCCAGCGCGTCGGTCGGCTGGGTCGATGGAGTCGGCGGCTGAAGGTGGATGACGGCCTTCGTTGCGGTATCCGTCAGCCCGTAGTTCGCCGCTTCGTTCGCCAGCGCGACGACGCTACGGCCGCGCAATGCGGAAAGATCGGCGAGGATTCTGGTGACGTTGCCTAATTCGGCTCGTCCCGAAACCGGCGCGGTCAGGGACCACGTGCCGTTCGTCTTTTCCGCGATGAGCGTTTCGTTCGGGCGGATCACATCCAGCCGAATGACATTGGACGAATCGAACGAGATGATCTCCCGCGTCCGAAACGTGACGGGGCGCCGCCGCAGTTTCTCGGCGGCCGCACTCGGAATCACTGCAATGAACTGGTCGGTGAGATTCTTCAAATAGACGCCGGTTCTGCTTGGGGTCTCGCTGCCCAGGGCCAGGCTGATTGGCGATAGATCTCCCTCGATTGTGAGTTCAATCGTGACGCTGGGATTCGCGAGCCCGTATTCCGGCAATTCCGTCGCCTCAAAGCCGAGCACCCTGGTATCACGCAGCGTCTTGATCAACTCGTCGACTGCGGCGAACTCAGCCGGCGCCGAATTACCATCATCTCCTGCGATGGTCCACGTGCCGCCCGTACGCACCAATTGGACGGATTCGCCGCCCATTGTGAGCTTGATCGTGCTCGCGCGGTCGAACTGCGCCATTGCAAGTCGTTTATCGCGAAGGTCATTTGCGGTCGGACCGGCATCCTTGAGCAGGGTCTCATTGACCTGGAAAACTGCACTCGACGCGGGCTCATTCAGCTTCGCGAAAACGCGGTTTTCGGCAGCGCCGCCGAACGCGACTTCAATCGCCCTGGTCTCGACATCATACTCGACCGGCATCGGCTGGGTGGTCGGCCCTTCAAACTCCGGCGCGGGCTTTGGCGTCTTCTGTTCCGTGGTGACGCGCACGATCAGTCGTGGGCTTTCAAGGCCGTAGGGCCTCAACGATCGGGGCTGGTCTTCGACGAATTGCAGGGCGTTCATGTTGGCGATCGCATTAAGAACCTTGTTTACGGATTGAAGATCCGCGCGTGCCCGGACGGGATCTTCGAGCATCCAACCGGAATCCGCCTTCACCAGTCGGCAATTCTCCGAGCCGCTGATGTCAATCCGAACAGCGTCTCCTATCTTGAATTCGGATAGGCGCTTACCGCGGTAGTCCGACAGTTTTCGGCGGAGTTCGGAGTTGATATCACCGGTGACGGCGTAGATGGTTTGGTCGCCCTCGATCTGGGCGTAGGTTTTTCGTGAAAGCTTCTGCGCGGCGCCGACACGCACGACCACGGACTTTCCGTTCTTGCGCGTGAGCTTGATGACGCGGAGCGGCCGAACAAGGGAGGTAATTTCGTCGGAGGGTCGATCAGGGTCAGATGCCTGGTACGCCTGTTCATACTTGAGTCCCACGATCTTCGTGAGGTCGTCGTTGATGGTGAAATTCTCCGCGACGGCGGTCGTGGGGGCGGTCATGCGCCATCGTTCGCCATCGCGAACGAAGATGCATGTCGGCTCATCACCCTGCTTGAACTCGTACCCGGTCACATCGTCCACCGCGAAGCCCAGGAGAGGCTTCGGCGAGAGATCCAATGTTTCGTCGACCGCTTCCTTTGATGGCATGCTGAACCAGACGCCGACAACGGCGAGCAGCAATGCAATCACAAGAACGATTGTCGTTTTCGGATTCATCGCGTTTCTTTCATAACAGACAGGTGCGAATCTGTCGGTGATTGCGGCGAGTGGCGTGCGGCCGTATCGCGTTTCGCTTCACCGGTTCTTCCTGCGCCGACATGTTCCAATTGATTTCATCGCCATCACGACGAGCGCACCTGCGCCTCCAGTTTCCGTCAGTTCGTCCACTTTTGACCTTCATCGCCGCCGGAACATCCAGATGACGAATCCGGAAGCGAATACCACTGCCGGCCAGATCAGCCACACGAATACGCGAGCGAATGCCAGTTCTTGTTCCGAGATTGCACGAATTCTCGGCACAGGAACAGGGCCGCGACCGATGAAGTTCTCGGTGCCGTTGAGCCAGTACATGGTATTGACCACCAGGTCGAGAGATTCCTTGGGTGGTGACTCGAACCTCGCGCGTTCGGTGTCGGCCAGAATCGACGATTTGACATATCGATCGCGGAGGCTCGCACCAAAGGCCAGCAGCGCGACCCGGCTTTCGGGTTTTTCGCCGGCGGCCGCGCGGGTCGCGGCCACCATCAGGTCAAACGGACCACGCTCGGTGGCTTGCGACATCCGCACGACACCGCGGTCGCGCGACGTATTGATCTGATTCACGATATCGATGAGTTGCTCGATCGAGACCGCGATATAGTCCTCTCGCCGCGGGACCTCGATCAACACGTCGCTCCTGACACCGGCGGGCGGCGTCTTGGCGCGGTCAATCCGGACACAATCGGTCACGAGGAAGCGCGTGCCGATCTGTGGTGCGGCAACGGGATGATCCGTGAAGCCGGTGATCGGCATGTAGCTGAATTTTCGAACTCCGACGAAGAAGCCGTCGGGCGTCTGGTTGTCAACCTCGATCGACAGGATCCGCTTTGAGGTGTCCAGCGTCATGCCCCAGTCAGATTCCAGCAGCGGGTTGTATCCGAATTGCGGCGTTTTGTAGCTGCGTTCGAACATGCCCGCGGGAATGACTTCCCATGCGCCGACGAACAGCGCCCGCGCACCCGCGTCAAGCGCCTTTCGAATCTGTTCCAGTTGCTCATCGCCAAATCGGGGTTCTTCGGTCTGAGGAGCGAAAGGATTGGGCATCGCAGGCGGCGCAGGCGGAAGGACGATCAGCAGATCGTTCAGGCCCGCTTCAATCTCCGGTCGCTCCGGTGTCGTGGCGAGATTCCAATCGTAGATTCGGAAATTTGCGGCATCGAGCCGCGAACGCAGTTCACTCAATTCGGCCGTCGGTACCGCACTTTGCGGAGGTGGCGGCATGAACGGATTCCGCTGCTGGGGTGGAGGGGGCTCGAAGGAGACGAATGTCACCGCCGCGATCGGCTTGTCAGTGCGCAAGGCCAGCAATGCCGAAGAGACGGCCGCATCGCCGTTGAACGTGCGCGCGACGTCGCGATCATCCGATCCGGAACCTGGAATGGTCTCGCGAGCGGGCCACACGGCGTCAAACTCAAGGACGCGGAGCTTCTGATTGACCTGTACGATTACATTGTTGTCTTCGACCAGTTTGCCCGCGACATTTCCCAGCTTCAGTTCCGGCAGGGCCGATAGTTTCTCAACGAGCTTGGCGGCGAATTCTGTCTGTTCCTTGAAGAGCCCTCCGTCGCGGGCGGCCCTCAGGAATTCGGCGGACCCATCGTCCAACGTCGCCAGCCGATCCGCCAGTTCCGTCAAGAGACGCTGACATGCCGACGCGCTTTGGTCGAGGCGAACGGTTTCGGATCGAATGACTCTCAGTGCCTGCGACATCTGATCCGGGTCCTTCGAGTCGATGATTCCCAGAAGCTGTAGCCGGGTTTTCGAAAGTCCGCCGCGAATGTCGGACAGAATGTCGGCCACTTCCATTTGCATGACAATCGGCCCGTTCTGGACTCGGGCGGACCAGCGGCTGTGCTGCCGAACCATCGGAAACTGCTTGGCCAGGGCATCGATGTTCTTTACGATGCCTTCAAGCGTTGCGCCGACCTGCTGCCCGGCATCGGCATAGCGCTTAAGTGTCGCACCGACATCATCCGGAAAGGGATCGTTCGGAGCGCCAACGGTCAGCCGGAGCGAATCGATCTGAGATTTTGCCGAGTCTGCCGCTTCGCGGAGCATTTTCACGCTGGCCGAATCCGCCCGCGCGACGTTGTCGGCGAGGCGAGCCAGCTCATTCGACAGCTTTGATACGGCTTCAAGCGTTTTCTGCACTTCGGTCACAGCGGTTTTGGCACGCTCGGTCGCTTCGGCGAATTTCGGAATTCCGCCTTCGGGCGTGAGGGCTTCAATGTCAACAGCCGCTTCGTCCAGGTCCTTCGCAATATCGCGGAGGTTCAGAACGATCTGTGCGAAGAGCGGGAAATCGCTGAGCCAGGTTTCCTGTCCGAGGATCGAATCCGTCTGAGCCGCGATACGGGCCAGTTCGACCTCAAGTTGTGTGCGAAAAGTCCTGAAGTCGGCCAGAGCGGCCTTGTGCTGATCGGCTTCACCGCCCAGCGTCTTGTTGAGTTTTGCGGCAAGTTCCTCGCGCTGTCGCGCTGACGAGACGTGCGTCACCTTGATTTTATCAGAAAGCGACGCCAGGTCGCCGCAGTAGTCCATCAGGCGTTCGATGTAATTCTGCTGGCTTTTGTTCCTCGGATCCGGCGCATAGACGACCGAAATGGAAATATCACCCGGTGTTTCCGCGACAATCTTCTTGGTTCGTTCGCTGACGCCGAGGTTTCCGATCGTCGCAATGTCCTTGCGAACCGACCGCATCGTGGCCAGCCAGTTCAGGACGACGACCAGCGCGACCGCTAGGACCACGCTCAGCGCGACGTTGGCGCCGATCGCCAGAGGCCGGCCCGTCCTGTCCGATTCACTCGGGGTTATGCTCGAATTCACCGCCATCGACGCGACTCCAATACCTTGACCGTGAGGAATAGGAAAAGCCCGGTGCCAGTGATGAAAAACACGAGATCCTTCGTGTCAAATATGCCTTTGCTGAAATTCTGGAAATGGAACAGCACGTTCACATGGCTCAGTACGAGCCTCCACTGGCCGCCCTCCAGCGACGCGAAGGTGTCAATCAGAATCGTCAGCAGCGCTAAAACGGCCGTTCCGACAATCGCGGCGACAAGCTGGTATCGGGTCACCGCACTTGCCAGAAGTCCGACGGAAATGTACATCGCGCCCAGCAGGATCATGCCAAGATAGCCATAGAGCAGGGCGATGACATCCTGCTGGCCGTAACGTGACAACAACCAGACGTGAACGACTGTCGACGCGAGCAGGGTGAGATAGAAGGCAAATACGCCGAGAAACTTTCCGAGTACGACTTCCACGTCGCTGATCGGCGCTGTCATGAGTGTTTCAATCGTGCCGGTCGCGAATTCGTCTGCGATGAGTCGCATCGTCAACATGGGAATGGCGAAGATGAGCAGCCAGGCCATGCTGTCGAGCATGAAACGCATCGAAGCCTCGCCGCCGTCGATCAGCGTGTTGGACATGAACAGGTAGCCTGAAGCCACGAGGAAGACCGTGGCGACAATGTAGGCAACCGGCGAGAGAAATGTCGCCGATAATTCTCGCTGGGTCAGTGCGACCACACGAGCGATCATTCATGCACCTCCCGATTGCTTGGACGCTGCTTGGACATTTGTTCGGCCGTGATTCGTACGAAGAATTCCTCGAGGCTGCCTTGCTCGAGGCGCAGCTCGCGGAGGCTCCAGTTTTTCTCACGCGCCAGTTTGAAGATATCTTCACGGGGGTCGGCGTCTTTGCTGGTTTCCACCATTAACCGGCTCCAGGCATTCTCGGTGGTGCAGTCCACCTTCTTGACGCCGCGAATTTTCGAGATCGCCGGCTCGAGTTCGTCGGGCCTCCCGGCAATTTCGGCAATCAGACGCGATCCCTCCCGAATTCGGGCCTTCAGTTCTTCGGGCGAGCCGGATGCGACAATCGAGCCTCCTGCGATGATGATCGTTCGTTCGCAGGTGGCTTCAACTTCCGGGAGAATGTGACTCGAGAGCAGGACGGTATGCCGCTTGGCGAGTTCGTGAATCAGATTGCGCGTCTCGCGGATCTGGGTCGGGTCGAGGCCGACAGTCGGTTCGTCCAGAATGAGCACCTTCGGATCGTGCAGCAGGGCGTCGGCGAGTCCCACGCGCTGCTTCATGCCTTTCGAAAGCTGGTGGATCGGTCGATTGATAAAATCGCCAAGCCAGCAAAGGTCCGCTACCCGCCGAATGCCTGCGTCGCGCGAGGCTCGGTCCATTCCGCGAATCTTCCCGCGGAAGTTAAGGTATTCGCGTACGCGCATCTGTACATCGAGCGGCGTGCTCTCGGGCAGATAGCCGATGACACGGCGGACCTCCATCGAATTCCGGAAAACATCGAATCCCGCGACCGACGCGGTGCCGTGTGTGGCCGGCATGTAGCACGTCAGAATGCGCAGGGTCGTCGTTTTCCCAGCGCCGTTTGGCCCGAGGAAGCCGACGATCTCGCCCTCTTCAATGTGAAATGAAATGTTGTTGACCGCCCGGCGGTCACCATACATCTTGGTGAGATTCTTCACTTTGATCATGGTCGAATCTCGACAATGCCTTCCAAAGTACTATGGCGTTCCCAGTCATGACGGCGAATCCGTCACCCGGCCCATCCCGGAGGCGTGTTTTGGACCGCAAGCTGTAGCCAGCAATACACTTACAATCGAACTTCGCAGTATCTAATACAACCCGCATTGTTCGTCAACCCTGTCTTGACCCTCGTGACGAAGTCGTGACGAAGCTCGCAGATAGCGGGGAGTCCCCCGTGGGACTCCGCTGGAATTAGACGAATCTCCCGCGAAAATCCTCTCAGCGGTGTCGATCGATCCGGTTCTGGTTAGCGGTTATTCAGGTTTTGATGGGTTCTGAGATGCGCCCTCGGAGCTGTCGGCGGGAATGCTCTCCATCCCGCGGTCGCCGGGACTCGAACTCGGGACCAGGATTTTACCCCCGTCCGAGCGGCGCGGCCGCGGATTGTGTGGCACGACCAAGCGGCCGCAATCGGGGCACTTGGTCGGCCCCGGCTTACCGGCCTGTTCGTTGAGGAGAACGTAGGTCGGAGTGTCCTTTATCTTCCCGTCCTTGGTCCAATAGCACTTTTCGGCAGGGTAACCGGTGTTCTTCTTCGAAAAGGGTGAGAGAACGGGCGATGGCTCGCCAGATCGGCGCACATGCGCGAAGGTCTTGCCCGTCTCGCTGCAGATGTACATGACGGGGACCGTGTCGGGCGCTTCCTGCGGAGGATTCGAGAAAGTGCGCCAGGCCAGATAGCCCGCGCTGCTGAGTAACGCGATCGAGATGAGCAGCCCAAACGGGCCGGACAGCGGGCGAACGGATCGTGCGACGGGGTCTCGAGGATTATTCGAATCGGGAATGGAAGGCTGATTGGTTCCGTCAGTTGTGGATTGAGTCGTCAAGGGGCACCTCTTCGACCGATTTGGGATGGCGAGCGACCAGCGTAAACGACCAACGACCAATACACCTGTATTGTACGGCCCATCTTGATGGAATACCACCGGTCCGTATGAAGAAACGGCGGCACCACTCGGCGTTTTTAACGCTTCGTCACCGGACAGGAAGAAGGCCCGCGGCGCGCCAACCGCAGGCCTTCGTTTGATCGCAGCGTGGACACATGGCATGAGCGCGGTTGATGATTCACGAACCCGGCTTCATAGTAACTTTGCGCTTGGCGAATCAGGATCTTGTCACCGCCGGTTGGGCGCCCGAGTACTTCTTCGCAGCCAGCCCCAGTTTCTCCGCGACACGGCGTCCGTAGTCCGGGTCGGCCGCGAAGAAGTGCGGAAGCTGTCGTTCCTGTACCTCCAGACGGGCCTGTCGCAGAACGCCGGCGATGCGCGTCGTCAAGCGATCGCGATGGGCGTCGTCAAACAGGCGATACAGATTTCCGACCTGAGTGAAATCGTCGTGGTCCTTCGTCGAGTCGAATCGATCGACGACAACCTCACCGAGTTGCCAGGCAGGATCCTTGAATTGCGCGCTCGGCATCGGCGAGCCTTCTCGGCTGTTCGGCCAGTAATTCGGACGCCCGCCAAAGTTTTGTGCCGAAGACATGGCACCGTCACGCATGTAGTTGTTGACGGGACAGCGAGGCTTGTTCACCGGCAGTTCACGGTAGTTCACTCCGATGCGGTGAAGATGGGTATCGGCATAGCTCATGAGCCGGGCCTGAAGCATCTTGTCGGGGCTGGCGCCGATTCCTGGGACGAGCGAGCTGGGATTGAATGCCGACTGTTCCACCTCCGCAAAGTAGTTCTCCGGATTCCTGTTCAGCTCGAACACACCGACCTCCATCAGCGGGTATTCACTGTGCGGCCAGACCTTGGTCAGGTCGAACGGATTCCAGCGAAACTTCTCGGCCTGTCCCTGCGTCATGACTTGAATATACATCTTCCATTTCGGAAATTCGCCGCGCTCAATGGCCTCGAACAGATCGCGCTGGTGGGATTCCCTGTCGTGACCGATGATCGCCGCCGCCTCATCATCCATGTAGTTCTTGATGCCCTGTTGGGACTTGAAGTGAAACTTGCACCAGATGCGTTCGTTCTTTCCGTTGATGAGCGAATAGGTATGGCTGCCGTATCCGTTCATGAATCGATATCCCGCGGGGATGCCGCGGTCGCTGAACAGAATCGTTACCTGATGCAGCGATTCCGGACACAGCGACCAGAAGTCCCACTGCATATCCATGCACCGCATGTTGGTCTTCGGGTCCCGCTTTTGCGTATGAATGAACATCTGAAACTTGTACGGATCGCGAACGAAGAACACCGGCGTGTTGTTGCCGGTCATGTCCCAATTGCCTTCCTCGGTGTAGAACTTAAGCGCGAATCCTCGCACGTCGCGTTCGGCGTCGGCCGCGCCGCGTTCGCCCGCGACAGTACTGAATCGAGCGAACATTTCCGTTTTCTTGTTCACCTTGTTCAGGAACGCTGCTTTGGTGTATTTGGTAACGTCGTGGGTGACGGTGAAGGTTCCGTATGCGCCGGAGCCTTTGGCGTGCACAACGCGCTCGGGGATGCGTTCGCGATTGAAATGCTGCATTTGTTCGAGCAGTTGTACATCCTGCATGAGCAACGGCCCACGCGGGCCGGCCGTCAGCGCCTGTTGCTCGCCGATCGGCGCGCCGTCATTGGTGGTTAGGGTTGGGGGTTTCTTTGCCATGATTCAGATTCTCCAAAGTTACAGGTCTGTTCGACATGAATAATGTATGTGCCAGGACCGTTCGTCTGACGTGTCCGCTTATGACTGAGTTGCATTCGAGGTGCCGCGAAGAGGTCGTCTGAGACGCCGATCGTCACGGACTGGCAACCTATTGGAGGAGTATAGATTGGCGAATAGGCGGCGGCATCGTGGTCGCTCGCATAGTTGGAGAGCAGGACAGAGGGCCTGTCAGCGGCGATAATCGGACTTCACCGGTCAGGTTCCCCGATTTGTCTGCCGGTTCTCGAGATCGCTTGGGCTATTTCGCGGCGGGCTGCCGTTTGAAAACGTATCCACCATGGGTCGCGCCCAGGTCTGTTTGCCTTCGGCGTCGTAACCGCGGTCCCAGGCGACCAGGCGGTCCGCCAAGATGACTGCCTTCGAGGTGACATAAGCGGCACCGCGAAAATCAGACTTGCATCCGTCGTCGATGGTGCTTCCGCGGAAGGCACCTTCGGGCGTGCGCTTCAGGACAACTTTGCGTCCCGGACGCGGGATCGGGGCATCGACGGAGAGCCCATCGAGCAGCGCCGGCGAGCGCCACGCTCCGGCATATTGCAGTGGATCGCCTGGCAACTCGTGGATATCGCTTTCAAACGTCGCATTCCTGCCCATGGTGAGTCTGTAGATTCGCTGTCGATAGGGTCGATCGGCACTTGCTGTCATCGCCTGCTCGACATAGAACCATCGCCCATCGCGTCGTTCGGGCCAGATGCGCGAGATGTGCAGTCGGATTTCGAAGTAGTTCTCGGGATCGACTTGATGCTGCTCGGAGCTTGAGCAAGTGCCGGTCATCCATTTGCTCAATAGATCGAAGTCGCGCTGCTTGGATTTACAGCCCGCATTCAGACCGACGAGTGTCATTCCAATGAGCACATTCAACCGGATTCCAGCTCAATTGGCGGCACCGGCTCGTTTAAGCCGTTCTTCAACGCACACGTCGATGTCCCTCGGGCTGCATCAACCCGGCGGACCGCAACGATCGATCAAGGTGATCGAGCCGGATTAGATTATGGTAGTCTGATCCGCGCGGAGCCAGCCGTCCTTGCCGTCCGGCAATTCGACGTGATGCCAGTATTCGCCCGTGCCGCTGGGGAGCGACTCCAGAATTCGAAACTCGACTCCCGGCGGAAGCTGATGATCAAGCATCGGGTCATAGGCTTCGCCGTTGCCGGCGCGCATTGTTGCGGCGTTCGCCGTCACGACGCCCTCCGTCATCTGCCCCGTGGCACCCGCGTCGACGACCGCACTGATTCCCGCCGCGACCGCGATCAGTCCCATCACGACAGTTGTCGCGATCATCGCGGGCACGCGTCGGCGGGGTCGCAGCATCAGTAGCATCAAGACCCAGAAAAGGGTATATGCCGCAAATGCGACACTGGATCTCGCCTTCGGTGAGGTGTCGTGGTGCCAGAACAGCAGCGTCTGAAGAACCGCCGTGGTCGCACGGGGCTCGATGTGTACTTCGCAAAGGCTGCGAGCATAGGCAAGATTTCGTCGAACATCCGGGTCGCCGGGCACGAGCCGCAGCGCACGTCGATAGTTAACGATGGCTTGTCCAAGATCGTTCAGTCGCATGTAGGTATTAGCGATGTTGAAGTAGAGTCGACCGTTTCTGATGCCCGATTGTTCGACTGAGAGGAAGCTGTTCAACGCGGCTTGAAACAGCTTCCGTGCATCTTCGCCATGAGGATCCTTGAAGGTGAGTGCCTGATCGAACATCCTCAATGCGTCCTGGAGCATCGCGCGGCGATCCAGTCCCACGGCGGCAATCGTTGAATCCGGCGCGCCGACCGACGGCTTCGCCGGCTCGAAAAATGCGAAAAACGAGATGACGCAGGCCAGAAGATGTATCATGTCAGATCAATTCTCTCCAGTGCGTCGATCAGGCGTTGCGCCCGATCAGCGGCATTTGCCGCGGACTTCGTGACCCCGCCTGCGTAACGTATCATCTCCAGTTCTTCAAGCAGAAGATCGGCTTCGGTTATCAATTCGCTCTCGACAAGTCGTGTTTTGAGCTGATCGACAGCCTCGACGCGTGTTAATCCCGCGCCCGGAAGATTGATGCGATCAGCGATGTAATTTATCAGAGCGTGAGCGACCTTCTCGGAACTCGAATCGCTCTTAGCGCGCGCAAGACACCGGAATGCATTCGAGCGTGCTGATCGACGTCGTGCGAGCGCCGCATCCAAACGATATCGATCCGATCTTCGAACCATCACGAGCGCCCCGAGGTAGATCACGGGCATTCCGGCGGCGAACGCCAGCGGCAAGACACCGATGCGCCCGGACTGGTCAGCGAGCAGCCCATCAAGATTCGAGTAGTTTGCCCGCAGCCCGGAAGCGGTTTCCGAGAGTGGCGTCATGGTCGGCGCGCTACCGCCGGCTGCGCCGTCAGGCATTGCGACGCGCTCCGCGGGCCGAACCGAAATCGGGATCGCGGCGCTCCAGGCGGTACCGTAGGCGCCGGATTCCGGATCAAAGTAGCTGAACGGTAGCGATGGGATTTCCGTGACGCCTGTCCGCAGCGCGCGAATTGTCTGGATGAATGACTTGGATGCCTGTGTCATCTCACCGGTCAGCGCTTCTCCGGACAATTCGAATCGATCAGTCAACGCGTCGACTCGATCCAGCAGCGGGGGACTGATTCGATCGAGTGCGGCGCTGCCCCGAACGGTCATCGTCAAGGTAATCGGATCACCGACTGGAACAGAGACCGGCGTGGCCGTGGTCGTGAAATTGAATCGTCCAATTGCACCGTTGAAGTCGGCGGGGCGGCCATCTGTGGGTAGCGGCTTGATCTCGAACGGCGGGATAGTGGGCCGCAAGCGGAACTGCCGCTCAGGCCGTCCGTGTTCAAGGGTCATGAATCCCCGCCGAAGCCACGTCGGATAAGACCATCCGATCAATATGTCTCCGAAATCGAATGGACCGATCTTGCTTGGGTAAATGGTGGTTTCCCACGAGAACACGAAGTGATCAGTGAGGATGCCGCGCTCGTCACGTAGTTTGACTGTTCGATAGTTCGGGGAGTTCGACAGTGCATCGGTGAAGACCCCGAATCGCGACACATTGAATCGGGATAGATTTAACGACATCTGCGCATTGAAAGGCTGTATCCCTTCCTGCTGATACTGCCGCACATAGACTTCGAGCTTCACGCTGACCGGTTCACCGATGTAGGCTGTCGGCCGCGGGACGACGATCTTACAGAAAACAGCGTCCGCCGCGTTACTCGCGCGCTTGGTGACCGAAACCGCGATCGGTTCGGTCTGAAGTGTCGTGCCGGCGTCATTGAGCTTGAAGGAGGGCAGCATCAATCGACCCGCGCGAAGCGGTCGGGCCTCAAAGGTGTACAAGTACGTGACCGTCGAATCCATCTGGCCATTGATGATGGTCACGTTGCTTGATCGCGCGGGGTTCGCCATTCCGGGTGACAGTCGAATCTGAAAGTCCGGTGTGTTGTCGGGAATCGGCGTGGATGCCTGGGTTGGGTTGATGACCGAAACCTGAATCGTGATCGTTTCTTCAAGCGAACATTCGTTCGTGGATACTCCGACCGTCATCTCCGCGGCATGGACCGATGGCGCCATGAACGCTACTGCCAAAGCGGCGACAATCAACGGTACCACGGCGCGCGAAATCCCGGTCTGGTTCCAACGGCCTTGAGAACCGATCGTGACATCACGCGTATGGATTGTTTTTGTTGGTATCAAGCGCATTGGCGACTACCAGTCCTTGTCCACCTTCATGCGGCCTTGCCGCCGTAATTGCGCTTCCCTCTGCATCTTCCGTCGTTCGCGTTCGGCATCGCGGATCTCCTGCAGAAGTCGCAGCGCGTGTTCCTGAGAGCTGTCGCTTTGGGATGCGTCTCTTGCGTTTTGTGAGGGCATTGTGGTGGGTTGGGTCGCAGGCTGCGATGTCGTTTCCGATGCCGCACCCTCCTCGCCCGCTGACAACTCGGACTGTTCGCGATCGGTCTTTTCGTCCTCTTGTCCATCATTCGACTTGGGCGACTCGCTTGATTCCGGCGTCGATTCGCCATTTTGTTTGACGTCGGGCTGAGATTCTTCACCGTCTTTCGGCGGATTCCCGCTGTCGGAATTATCAGATGAAGTCGAGGGTGAACCTTCTTGTTGCTGATCGGAGTTCTGCTCCGAGTTCTGTTCGTTGCCCTCCTGATTCTGTTCGGACGGCGGCTGTTTTCCGTCGTCGGACTGCTGGGTCGAAGGCGATTGTGAACCTTTCTGTTGCTGATTGGAGCTCTGCTCCGAGTTCTTTTCGTCGCCCCCCTGGTTTTGTTCCGATGGCGGGGGCTGTTTCTTCATTTGCTCCAAAAGCCAGGTAAAGTACTGAGCCATGCGATCAGCGGAATCACGATTCTGCCGCGCGTCCGCGTCGTCCTTGTTCAGTGCCAGGGATTCGTCGTAGAGCTTGATGGATTCCTGCAGTTGTTTCAGCGCGCGTTCGGGCTCAAGTCGATCGCGAATCGCGTTTTCCTGGAGCGATCTGGCGCGGTTGTATTTTGCTTTGGCCGCCAGATCAGGGCGCTGCGATCGGATCGCGTTCTGAAACGCGATCTGGGCCTTATCAAATTCTCCCAGACGATAGAGCGCGATGCCTCGATTAAATGCAATCTCGGCCGAGCGCGGAGCAAGATCCGCCGCGTGGTCAAACACCTTCAACGCCTCGTCAGGCTTGTCAGCGGCCAGGAGCGCCGCGCCTTCGTTGATCAGTCTCGCCGCCTCACGGGGAAGCGTTTCAGCCATCGCGAATTTCGGCGCCAGGCAGATCGCGGCGATGAGCATGACCGCGACGCCAGGGAACATTCTTTTCGGGCGGACTGCATGAGTGGGCAATTGCTGCCCGCCAGTCATCTCGTCACCCATGATCGCGAAATCGCCTCGAATCATGTCAGACTCCCGCCGATTTCGGTCTCCAGCGGCGTGCTGCGCCGGTCGTCCATGAACATCTCGATTAGTAGCAGCGCAAGAGCCGCAATGGCGAACCAATGCGCTCGATCGTACAGTCTCTCGGATTGCTGCTCCGATTCATTTTCCTTCAGGCTCGGAAGCAGGCGATTGCGGTAAATCCATTCGAGTGTGCGTTCACGCGATGTCACCTGCCCGCTCGGTTGGTATTCGCCTCCGCCGGCGCGGGCGATCGCATGAAGCTTTTCCGGATTGAGCTTCGTTCGGACAGGCTCGCCTTGATAGGAAAGCAGCGAGCGCATTCCGTCGTTTTCGATCGGAATGAAGGCGCCGTCCCGGTCGTCGCCGATGCCGATTGCGAAGACTCGAATGTTTTGATCGTTAAATGCAGCATGGGCTTCGTCCGTCGCGGTGCCTCCCTGATCCTCGCCGTCGGTGATCAGCACGATCGCTCGTTCCCTGGCCGCCGGAGGTCCGAAGCTACGGCGCGCGGCAATTAGGGCTTCGCTGATGTTGGTTCCACCGAGCGGCGCACTGTGCGGGCCGACATCCTCCAACTCCAATCGATAGAACTCATAGTCATCCGTCAATGGGCAAACCAGCTGAGCTTTGCCGGCGAACGCCACGAGTCCGATGCTTGCCCCAGCCATGCGGTCCAGCAGGCGATTGATATCATCTTTTGCTCGATTCAGCCTCGACATGCCCGCGTCCTCGGCGAGCATGCTGCGAGAAACATCGAGACAGATCATCAGATCGAGCTGTTTCATTCGCGCTTCCTCGTAGTAAACACCCCATCGAGGACCGAGCAACGCCAATGAAACGGCGAGCGCCGCCAATGTGACCAGCGCGACCCGAAAATATTGCCGCGGCCAACTGACAAAGGGCACAAGGAATCCCTGAACCCGCATCGACGCAAAAATTGCCAACGCGCGGCGACGAACCGAAATTGCGTAAATCATTACGGCGCAAACCAAGGCCGCGACTGAGAGCCAAGGCCAGGCGCCGCTGTTTGCCAGGTAGGGTGCAATTGGAGACTCGGACACGGCTTATCTGATTCCCTGCGTCGCTTGGGCCCTATTGAGCCTTCATTAGGAATGAATGACGACGAATTTCGCCAAACCCCGTCGCGATTTTAGGCATTGGTTGCTGGGATGGAAGCGGCATAACCACGGAATTCACACCCCGGATTCGACTGACGAGCGGAATTTTCATTTGAGAAACGAGCGTCTGATTGCGATTTGAGAGGCGATTTCGAGTCAATGACTGGTCGGTTGCAGTCGAATATCCGGCTTGTCGGAACGCAGGAAGGACATCGCAGTCGCGCCGACGACGATCGGGGCTGCTCGCAGCCTCGTATTTCCGTATTCGCGGCTTTGACGAATGAGATTCAGGGCTTGCTGATATCGGCCGACGCGCATGGCAGCGCGTGAAGCAGCGTGGAATACCCTAGCGAGGCGGGCACGCGCGCTGCCGTCTTCGAGGATGCCGCGATTCTTCGACAATTCGTAGAATTCCCGCAATACCCGAGATTTCACAAGCAGATTGCGGTCCATTCGCGCCTTGCTCAAACGAGCGTCATGTAACCGGCGAAGCGCCAAGGGCTGTTTGACCAGCTCGAAAGGTAACCGGGTGCTCATGCGTAGCCAAAGATCGTAATCCTCGCAGACCGGCAATGCCGCGTTAAATCCCCCGACGGTGTTTAACAACTCGCGACTGCAAACAACCGTCGGCACATGCACGAAGCTGCTGTCAAAAAGCGCTCGCGTGATGCTGCCGGTATGACAGGGCTTGGTTCGCCCCTGCATCGGTCGTCCATCGGCGTCGATCGGCGACATGGGCCCGTAATAGACGGCATCCGCCTTCGACGCGGCGATACGGCCCAGATAGATTTCAAGTTTCGATGGAAGCCAGAGATCATCGCTGTCGAGGAATGCAATGTATTCGCCCGTCGCTTCGCTGAGTCCACGATTTCTGGCGGCGCCAGGACCCTGCTGATCTTGCCGAATGACGCGCGCTCGCGCCGGATGATCCGCGATGCCGCCGGCGATATCTTCCTGAGAACCGTCGTCAACGACGATGATCTCATTCGGCGGCGCAGTTTGTGCGCAGACGGAATCGAGCGCCTCGCGAAGGAAGCGAAGGCGATTGAAAGTCGGAATAATGACACTGACCGTCGGGTATTTCATTACGATGTGCGCTCGAACCGGCGGTCGAACGCATCCTGTCGCGGGCAAACCTGCGCCGCAAAAGACCGGCACGCCCGTCGGAACCGTTTCCCTACGGTCCCGTTCGATAAAACGGGCCAATGCCGCGGAGGCTCTGACGGGGCTCCGGTGAGGAAGGGCGAGGTTCCGTCAAGGGCGTCCGCAAACGGCAAATCTCCACCGCCTGATCAATCGATTCTTAGAGGAATAGTTCGCTTCGGTCAAGTCCGGACATCCAGAATCGAGGCCAACGCGTTGTCTGTAAACGGTGCCCCGGTTTTCTTGAGAGTCGAACCGATCCGGCTCGATTTGGTAAGACTCATGGCGGAAATCGACGCAATTTGACGGTTTGGCGCGACTTGCTAAGGTGTTCGAAGATTTTCTTGGTAAGCTGCCCGCGACCCTTGGCGCTCGCCGGCTGCCAGATCGATCGCGGAATGGGAGGTTGGATTGCAACTACAGCCTAAACAACGCGTCCGGATACAACATTCGATTCACACCCGTGAGGGTGACTGGAAATCGGCTGTTACGGAAGGCGAGGTCGTATCCATGCAAGCCAGACCGACGGGGAGCTGGTTTGCCCACGGCAAAGGCGACAAGCTCTGGCTCACGCGTCTCCGCCTCCGCCGCGACGACGGGGAGTTGGTGGATTTCAACCTCGATCAAGACACGCGAATCACTTTGCTGAGCAACCCCGGAAAGTAGCCGACGACCGCGAGGCGGAACCCGTTCGGAAGTTTCACTTGTGATCGCGTGGGTCGAGTCGGCGTCCAATCTACAAGTCGTGCGGGGGCTGGGATAGAATCCGTAGCGTCAGGCCGTCCGCCGGGCCGCTCAATGTGAGGAGAGTCATGCCTTCGCCGTCAGATCGGATCATGTTTGAAATCTATCGGGAAGCGGACTACGACCGCCGTTTCAGGGTCGTATTCTTTACCGAGCTGGACGAGCACAACAAGGAACGCGAGATAAACCGCGCGATGGCAGGTGAACACTTCTACGATGGATTCATCAAGGAGTTATCCCGTGATGAGGGCAAGCGGCTGCTCGCTGAGATCCTCAGGGAACTGAATAACGGCGAGCGAATGGAACCGGCAGAGGTTGAATCTCGTCTGGCCGGAGTTCTTGCCTGACGGACTATCGTCTATTCCCCGGCGCCGCCCGGTGAGTTGTCGCCCTCGACTGGCGCCATGTCCGCCCGGATTTTCTGAATGTACGCCTCGAGCAGCTGACGGCGATATTCCAGGATGTCGTCCGGCAATTCATCCGCCCGAAGTAGAAATTCATACGAATAGGTGCCGTCGCCGCTCGGAATCGAGATTTTCCCGACATACGAGCTGGCGGCCCGCCGGGCCGGTTCACCCGCCGAGGCGCTGTCGCCCAGTGCCGCTCCAGCGGCAGTATCCGACGCGCTGATATGAATGCCGGTGCGGCGGATCTCGTACTTGATTCCGGTCTCCGCCACCAGCAATTCAAGCGCCTGCCGAATGGACGTCCGCTCCAGATTCAGTGTGGTGCCCTGCGCGACGCGGGGCGGAAGCCGGAGCAGCAGCCCGGGATCGAAACTTATGAACGTCTCGGCTCGATCGCCAAGGTCCACGATAATCTTGGTCAGCGGTTCGTTTGCATATCGCACCGTGATGCGCCGCGAGAGTCGATTCGCGATCTGCGCCTCGGACGTACGAATCGCGATGTGATCGCCGTTCGGAAACCAGACCCAGCCCAGCGCGCCGGTCGCGGTCTCCAGATTTTGTGCGATGCTGCCGCGTCCGGCCTTGAGCAGCTGCGCGTTGAGCAGTCCCGGGGCATCGAGCTTTGCGGTGATTCGATACTGAATCCTGAACTTCTCCATATTCTCAACGGAGAATTCCGTCTCGTTCAGCTCACGAAGCAGCTTCAAGTCGTCCCACGTCGCACGGCGATTGATCCGCTTGAGCGGCTCGCCGGCGACGACCAGCAGATCGTTCTCGCGAATCTCATAGACCATTCCAAGCACGCCGAGTATCTGCGGCAGCACCTCACGAAGCGACTTGTTCTGCACCGTCAGCGTCTTCAATCGGGTTCGGCGTCCCCACGGCAGCAGGTCCGCCGAATTTTCATCCAGCGTCATTGTGATCGCCGCCTGCCTGCCCAGGGCGTCGAGGGCATCCGGCAATTCCTGATCGCTGATTGTGATCTGAGGCAGCGTCTGATCCAGCGCTCTCGCAATGTCCGCGCCGCCGGATTCACCGCGAGCCGTCGATTGAAACGCGAACAGACAAGCCAGTAGGAACATGTGTGACATTATGGCGCTTCGCATGATCAAATACCCACGATTCCAATGCAATCAGCCCCCGCGCACGAGACCGGCGAGCGCGTTCGGATAGAGCGCGCCCGGAATGGAACTCGTTGGAGGCTTCCATCGACTCAAGTTGACCGGACCGCAAGCGTCGCAGGTCACCGACGTTAAGGTCACCAAAAACTTCCGATTCGCACACAAGCTGCATCCAGGTCGATTTGACCCGTAAAGCAGCACTGCTGTCATGGCGCTCGCGCCGATGACGCACATCAAGTCGTTAAATCGCTAGAACATGTATCCGTCGTCGACATCTTCAATCACAAGGGCGCCGCCGGTCGAAACAAAGGCAGACGACGGGCCGATCTCGGCAACCATTTCAGGCGCGGGCGATTCGTCGAACATCACCGCGATTTTCCCGGTGGACTCCGGTACATCCAACGAAACAACGAGCAGGGACGGTTCTCGATCGACCCCCGTCGGCACAACGCCTTGCGGATCGAAACCTCCGCGAAACACCGCGATCGCAATGGCCGCCGCCGCTGCAAGGGGGGCCAGCCAGCGAGCGTGTCGAAATGCCTGCATGCGATACGGAGCCGCCCGGCCCGTTTGCACAGCCTCGGCACGAACCGCCGACGAAACACGCGAACGGAACGCATCCCAATCTACGGGCGGCATCGAACCCACCACGCCGCGAATCGTTTCATCGACGGTCGCCATCGCATCGTCGGTGACTGCGTCCGACACCGAGCGCCGAAAGCCCGCCCAATCCATGTCGTGCGGAACTGTCCGCCAGTTGGCGATCACCGCGTTCACGCGTTCGTACCGGCGAATCTCATCGGCGAGATCGGTGTCATTTGCGACAGCCTTCGAAATGATCTCCCGCTCTTCGCCGGTCAGGTCGCCATCGGTTGCGCGGGCGATGAGAAACTCAAGATGTTCGCGGGGATCAGTCATTCCTCAATCAACTCCGCCAATAGCTTCTTCAGTGTCTTACGTGCCTGAAACACGTTCCATTTCACCATCTCGACCGTGCAATCAAGTATTTCCGCCACTTCTTTCTGCGGCACCTGCTCGATTGCAAACAGAATCAACGCCAGACGCTGCTTCTCCGGAAGGGACTCGATCGCTCTGGTAATCGCGGACTCTGACTCGCTGGTCTGTAGCACATCGTCCGGGCGATCATGCGTACCGCGCCGTCCTGCCAGATCGAGGTCCTCCCGGGCACCTTCGTCGTCGCCCGCTGACAGCGACAGGGTCGGGCGTCGCGAGCGTCGAAAATTCAGCGACAGATTGCTGACAATTCGCATCAGCCACGGGCCGAACCGTTCAGCCTGTTCCAGCGTGGCGAGCGACTTGAACGCTCGCAGGAATGCATCCTGCGCCACGTCCATTGCATCGTCCACTTTGCCGATCAGCCGGTAACTTACCGCAACCGCACGGCGCTGATATCGCTCAATCAGTCGGTCGTAGGCCGACAGGTCGCCCGAAAGCGTTTTGGCGACATCATCCGC
This sequence comes from Phycisphaerae bacterium, assembly GCA_019636475.1. Lineage (NCBI taxonomy): Bacteria > Pseudomonadati > Planctomycetota > Phycisphaerae > Phycisphaerae bacterium. The sequence goes on along the minus strand of JAHBXN010000003.1, from coordinate 364,746 downwards.
GTCGCGCTGTGCAGCTTCCTGGCGTTCTGCGTCATACTGCAACGGCGCTTCGCTCATAGATCAGGACACATGAAGTGGGCGTCCGTTAGGTAAAACTTGGTGAACGACGACCCGACGCGGGTCTCATTTTGTGCCTAACTCACAACGGGATCGTATCTTACAGCCATCGCCCGCGTCCGGCAATTTCCGGACCGTGTTTCGTCAAATTGTGGCGGAACACTGGCTGTTCGTCTCGGTCATGTTCTGCTATGAATCGCGTATTACGGTGCCGAACCGTCAAGCGCGCGTTCAGGCGCCTGTCGGTCGTCATTCCCGATTCCGCCTGAATTCGCGAAACGCGTTGCCTTCCCGCCTCGCGTCGCGGGGCTGAACTATGAGGTTTTAACGTTATGCCCGATCGAACTGATCTCAATCGCCGTACGTTCATTCAAACGACTGCCGCGGCGATTGCCGGTGGGTCGCTGCTTGCGCTGGATTCAACACCCGGGACTCAGGCAGCTGTCGCAGCGTCTCACAGAGGCGGCTCGCGACCGATCGTGATTTCGAGCATGAACGGGCACAATCGGCCGAAAGGTCGCCCGGCTTCGTGCATCGAAGAGGCGATGGCGATTCTAAAGTCCGGTGGGGATCCTTTGGACGCGGTGATCGCCGGGGTCAACATCGTGGAAGACGATCCCGACGACACTTCGGTGGGGCTGGGCGGTTTGCCCAATGAAGATGGCGTGGTTGAGTTGGACTCCTCGGTCATGCACGGACCGACACGCAAGGCCGGAGCGGTCGCAGCGCTTCGTGGAATCCGTAATCCGTCGAAAGTCGCAAAGCTCGTGATGACTCGAACGGATCATGTGCTGATTGTCGGCGAGGGCGCCTTAAGGTTTGCCAGGGCTCACGGATTCAAGGAGGAAGACCTTCTTACCGAGGAATCACGCCGCGAGTGGCTGAAGTGGAGGGAATCCCATTCTGACAACGACGACTGGCTTTCTCCTGAGTCAGACACCCAGACCGGTTCTCATGCGGTGGGTCGACGTCGATGGCGTCATACTTACGGCACTATCAATTGCTGCGCCGTGAATTCCAACGGGGACATCGCGGGCGTCACGACCACCAGTGGACTGTCATACAAGATTCCCGGCCGGGTCGGTGATTCTCCCATAATCGGTGCGGGGCTTTATGTTGATAACGACGTGGGCGCGGCCGGATCGACTGGTCGGGGCGAGGCCAATCTTCAGAACTGTTCCTCGTTTCTGGTGGTCGAATTGATGCGGTCCGGCAAGAGTCCTGGCGAAGCGTGCATGGAAGTAATGAAACGGATCGCCGATCGGACTGAGCCGCGCCTTCGCGGCAAGCAGGGGCGTCCCGCATTCAATCTGCGATTGTATGCGGTCGCGAAGGACGGTAGCTACGGGTCGGCGTCGATGTGGTCCGGCCCGAGGGCCCAGTTTGCGGTCAATGACGAGAAGGGCGCGCGTGTGGAGCCGTGCGCATTCCTGTTTGAATCGGATGGGACGGAAGTTGACTGACGGATTGCCGCCCCGAAACCGCTTGCGCCGGAAGCGGGATCGTCTTGTGTGCTACAATTGTCCGAATGTCCACACGAGACCATCAAGGCAAGCCGGACAATCGGCTGGCTCACACCGGCGAGTCTCCATCACCGGGCGGCATTGTCCATACCTATCTTGGGTATGACCCACAACGGTTTCCGATGCCGACCGCCGGGGCGCCGGACCTTGTGACGCCGGCATTTAATCATCTGCTCCAGTATGGATCGCTTTCCGACCTGACGTCGGAGCAACTCGCCGAAGCTGTCGAAATCGATCCTTCCCAGATTGCCGGTCTGGGCCCGAGCATCGCGTCGCTTCTTGCAATTCTTGAGGAACGCAAACGCCGGATTCTGGAATCCTACGAAACCATCGCCGCCCGGCGTGCGGCCGACCGGGCATTTCACGAGGCGGTCGGGCGCGCCAGGCCGCCGAAGGCGGTGAAACCGTTGTTTGATGCGGCGGTTCGCTCGCGGCAGATCGTCGAACTTGAACGACTCTGGTATCGCCTTGACGAACGCGGTGAATTCGCGGGACAGGTGATGTCATTGATGGGGCACCTCGGGAACTATTTCGAAATTGAGCAACTCGCTGCCAGGTACGCGTTCACTGGCCGAAACGAATTGGACGTGGAGTCCGCGCTGGAGATCAAGGAAGAACTGGAAACGATCGATCGGTTGATCGAACAACTCAAGGATGCCGCAAAGAATGCCAAGGTGTACCTGATCGATCTGGATGAACTTTCGCGATTCGTCGATGAGAAACGGATCTCGGACATGCAGCAATTGCAGCAGCAGGTGCAATCGCTCCTTGAGCATCTTGCACGGCAGCAGGGCCTTCAGCAAGAGGGCGGTAAGTACACGATCTCACCAAAGGCATTCAAACTGTTCCAGGGCAGGCTTCTCGATCATATCTTTTCGGATCTTCAAGCCGCGAAGTTCGGACGGCACCGCGTGGAGATTTCAGGCAATGGCGCCGTTGAGACCCAGCGGACCAAGCCGTACGAATTCGGTGATTCGCTTGCAAATCTGGATGTCGTGCAGACGGTCATTAACGCTCAGATTCGAGAAAGCATGAGCGACCCGCTCACTGGCCGAGCCGCGCTGCGCATTCTGTCCAAGGACATGGAAATTCATGTCACGCGCAATACGCCCAAGTGCGCAACGGTTCTCTGCATGGACATGAGCGGATCCATGCGATGGAATGGTCAGTACGTCAATGTCAAACGCATGGCGCTTGCGTTGCACGGCCTGATCCGGTCCGAATATCCCGGTGATTTTGTAGACTTTGTTGAAATCTGCACCCTGCCGAAGCGGCGGCACATCTCCGAAGTCCCCTTGCTGCTGCCAAGGCCTGTGACGGTTCATGACCCATGGGTGCGATTGAAGGCTGATATGAGCGATCCGAACATTTCGGAGCGCGATATCCCGCCGCACTTCACGAACATTCAGCACGGTCTGCGGCTTGCCCGGCAGGTCCTGCAGGTTCAGGACACGCCCAACCGGCAGATTATTCTCATCACGGACGGGCTCCCCACCGCCCATTTCGAGGGCGAATGGCTCTATCTGCTCTATCCTCCGCATTCGCGGACCGAGACCGAAACACTTCGGGAGGGGTTGTTATGCCGCGAGAGTGGCATCACGATCAATGTCTTCCTTCTGGCCGGTTGGGCTCAGTCGGAGGAGGACGTGAAATTCGCGAATCGACTCGCGGAGAGCACAAGCGGTCGCGTCTTCTTCGTGGGGGGACGCGATCTGGATCGATATGTCGTCTGGGATTACCTGAAGCGCCGCCGGTTTATCGTCGGCTAGCCGTCGACGTGCGGCATGGGCCGGTCACCCGGTTTGATCGCTGAGAAGCCGGTTTCACTGTTTCACTTCCTCACCGGCTTTGTAGGTTCTCTTCTTCATCCCGCCGTCGATGTCCCACTCTGTCCATTCGCCTTCGCGCAGGCCGAAGGCGAATTCGCCGGACTCCTTCGGATTTCCGTTGGGATGGAATGCCTCGTATTTGCCATGTCGCTTGCCGTTCGCGTACTCGCACTGAAGCTCGACGGCGCCGTTGTCGAAGTAGTAGATCGCTTTGCCCCACAGCACTTCGTTGCCGTCGCGAATGCGGTATTCGACGCGGCTCTTCAGCCTGCCGTCGGGGTACGTTTCCTCTTTGGTAATAATCTTGTCGCCCGACGCGCAGCCGGAGATGGTGACCAGTGCGATGCCGACAAGCGAAGCAAGAAGGCTGGATCTGCTCATGACTGCACACTTTCGTTTTCAGGGAGGCTGGTTTAGTTTGGGCCACAGGCGGATTATACGTCGATCTTGATGCTTAGACGGCACTTACCAACCCTGGAGCCGACTCCCCGACGGATGGAGTTCGCAGGTCCGCAATAATCGCGGCTTATCGACGTTCTACCATTTAGCAGGCGGAGCGGCCGCAAGACGACCGTTTATAAGGTTTTTGTGCATCCACGCGGCATGAAATCGGTTTTTGGGGCTTCGAGTGGCTTTTTGTTATGCACGCGGGGATGTCCGGATTATACTGATATCGGCTCTGGGTTAATTTAGTTCGTCCCCCGTGACGTTCATTCCTCGGGACGATCAAGACAAGACAGGGAGGCATTGGATGTCCAACAAGGGGAGTGGGTGGGTCGCGGCTATTTTTACTTTTACCATTCTAACGGGCGCTGCCGCCGCAACGGCGCAGGAAATCAATCGGGCACAAGCCGAACTTCAGCCGGGGATTGTTTACTTCAACACGGGCGCGGTCGCAGTGGACGATTTGCTGAATCTCCTCGACGATCCGGGCGCGGTGTTCGACGCGGAACAGGCCTATGTCCTGATGCTCGACGGCCCGATCACCGCGGATCGCCGCGCCGAACTAGAGGGGATGGGGGTTGCGCTCTACGACTATCTCCCGCTGAATGCCTATGTCGCTCGGCTCGGAACAGTCGCCGCGGATGACTTGCGTGCAACCGGATATGTCCGTTTTGTCGGCATGTTCCGCCCGGAGTGGAAAATCGATCCGGAGCTGTATTCCCGTGTTTACACAACACCCGAAATGCAGGCGATCACGATTGCCGATCGACTGCCGACGACTGTAACGGTCTTTGCCGGAGCGAATCCGACCGAAGCGCTCGAAGCGCTGGAGAATCTCGACGGCGCGATGATCCATCGTGCAGAGCCTCTTGCCGACTGGTTCGAGATTGTTGCGGAGATTCCCCGCGACAAGGTCGACGCGATCGCGAATCTGGCGTCGGTGCAGTACATCGAGCCCGCCCCGGAAATCACCCTGCGGAACAGCTCGAATCGCTGGATCGTCCAGAGCAATTTGTTGAATGTGACGCCTGTCTACAACGCCGGCATTCGTGGCGCCGGGCAGATCATCGGCGTGCTGGACGGCCGGGCGGACCGTCAGCATTGTTCGCTGAACGGCACCAAGATTCTCTTTTATAACGTGTCGGAAGGCATCGACAACCAGCATGGCACGCATGTGTCCTGTACTGCTGCCGGCAACGCCGGTGTGAACGACAACACGCGCGGCGTCGCCTATGAAGCGAATATCGCGTTCAACCTGACTCCCAGTCTGACGGAGTCGTCCGTCAACACCGCACTCACCACACACGCGAATCAGGGCGCGCGGATGCACACGAACAGTTGGGGCAACGACGGCACAACCAGCTACGACGGTCTTGCTCGTGGGATCGATGCATTCGTCTACGCCCAGGAAGACAACATCGTTATGCTCGCGGTTACCAATCTGAGTTCCCTCAAGAATCCGGAAAATGCGAAGAACCTCCTGGCGGTGGGCGCGTCGCAGGATACGCCGAATCAGGCGAATCACTGTTCCGGCGGCACGGGACCCACCGCGGACGGCCGCCGCAAGCCGGAGGTCTATGCCCCCGGATGCTTGACGACTTCTGCGACACCCGGAAGCTGCGGTACAACCAACTTGACCGGCACATCCATGGCATCACCCGCGGTCGCCGGCGCTGCCGCGCTGGTCCGCCAGTATTTCACTGAAGGGTATTACCCGACCGGCGTCGCGACGGCCGCCAACACGTTTACGCCGACCGGAGCGTTGCTCAAGGCGACGCTCATCAACACGTCGGTCGACATGACCGGCATTGCCGGCTACCCGAGCAATCAGGAAGGATGGGGCCGCGTACTGCTTGATAACGCTCTGTATTTCCCCGGCGACACCCGTAAGCTCCTCGTGCTGGACGATGTCCGCAACGCCAGCGGCCTGTCAACCGGACAGATGCTTGAATACACGTTCCAGGTTGATTCCAACTCGGAGCAGCTCCGCGTGACGCTTGTCTGGACTGAGCCGCCGGCCTCTGCCAGCACCGGCACTGGCAATGCATCGGTCAATGATCTTGATCTGCAAGTCATTTCGCCAATTTCAACGACCTATCGCGGCAACGTCTTCAGCGGCGGCGTCTCGATTCCCGGCGGCACGCGAGATGCGAAGAACAACGTGGAACAGGTGCATATCAACGGTCCTGCCGTCGGTCAGTGGACCGCTCGGGTTTCGGCGACGACAGTGGCCCAGGGTCTTCAGGGCTTTGCCTTGATTGCGACCGGCGATGTCCTTGAGACGCTGTTGATCGTTCCGCCGCCGGCTCCGACGGGGGTTGCAGCCCAGGATGGCGCATCATGTGCGTCTATTCAGGTGACCTGGAGCGCATCCGAGGGGGCTGATGACTACGAGATCTGGCGAAACGTGGTAAACAATCCGGGAACAGCCGCGATGATCGCTAGCGGTGTTGTCGGCACGACAATGGACGATTCAACCGCCATCTACGGCTCCACGTACTTCTACTGGGTCAAGGCGTGCAATACGGCTGGTTGTAGTCCCCTCAGCGCCAGTGATTCGGGCACGCTTTCGCTCCTGGGTGATTTCAACGGTGATGGAATCGTCGACGGAAGCGACCTTCAAGGTTTCACGGATGCTCACGTCCAAAGTCCGAACTACAGCGACTGCGCCGACCTGGCGGCCCCGTTGGGCACGCTCGATGACGCGGACATCGCCGCCTACGTCGATCTCCTGATCGCGCCTTGACGGGCGTGGCGATCGGACTGGACCTGCACTGGCACGACATTTCCGAGCGGCGCGGAGAGATCCGGTTATAATGACCGGAGATGTCGATCAGCCGGTGCGGGCCCGGGCACGTCCGGATCGATAATCGGTGGAGTGGTCGGTCATGCAATCATGTCGCACACGCCGCGCGCGAATTGCGCAGATCGCGCGGGAGAGCCGTTCATTTTTTGCCCGGCGATGCCGTGCCTTCACGCTGATTGAACTGCTGGTTGTCATCGGCATCATCGCGATCCTGCTGGCCATTCTGCTGCCCGCGCTCACTTCAAGTCGCAATGAAGGCACTCGAACGCGGTGCCTTGCCAACATGCGCGCGCTGGGCCAGGCCCTCGAAACCTACTCGATGGACGACGAACGCGGCTATACCTCGCCGGTTCATCCCAAGGCCGAGACCGATTGGCTCTACGACGGCGAGTATGAATATGGCGGAAAGACCGGAATGGATGTCATGGGGGATCCGGATTTTCGGCAGGAGAATCGGATTCTCAATAAATACATCTTCGGCAATGCCATGAGCGCGTCGCTCCAGATTTATGAATGCCCGGGCGACAACGGCGTGCCCGATGCTCCCGTGGACTTCGAGCCGTTCTTTGTCGAACCGGCATATATCAACAAGAAAATCTTCGATCTCGCAGGAACGAGCTACCGCCTGAACAACCACATCGATTTTCTAGGCGGGTCCGGATTCAGCCAGTATTTCTACGGGCCTTACCTAAGGCCCAAGACGCGCGTTCCGAGCGCGTCCGAAACCGTAATCCTGGAGGAAACGCTGGCGGAGGTCGCAAAGTGGAATGCACCGACCTATTCCGTCAAAGGCTGGCACGCCAAGATGCAACGATTCAACGTGACATTCGTGGATGGACATGCTTCAACCATCTACTTGAAGGGCCAGTCAAATCTGTCATCGAATTATCCGAACTACTGGGTGCTTCGCGGCGATCAGTGGCGAATGGATTGCTACCCGGAGAATCCGATCAAGGACCTGCCCTGATTGCGATTAAGCGCGTCGCCCACTAGACAGCCCGGCCTTCGAGGCAATTTTCGCGCGTCGACGGTTTGCCGCCGCTGAGAGCTTGGACTCGCCGAGGTCCGCCGAAGGGCAGATGTCCTTCAGCACGCAATCCGCGCATGCCGGCTTTCTCGCACGGCATACGCGCCGGCCATGAAGGATCATTGCGTGTCCGAAGTAGGTCCACTCCGCCTGAGGTACCACTTCCATCAAATCCCGTTCGATTCTCACAGCGTCCTTGCTGTCCCTCGATCTCCAGGTCAGCCCCAGACGATGCGAAAGTCGCCCGATGTGTGTATCCACAACGACGCCGTCGTTCTTTCCAAAAGCGCTGCCGAGCACGACGTTGGCCGTCTTGCGGGCGACCCCCGGCAGCCTGAGCAGGGCGTCCATCGTGTCCGGCACATGTCCCCCGAATTGCTCGCAGATAACCCGCGCCGCGCCGATGATGTTTCTGGCCTTGTTGCGGAAAAACCCCGTAGATTGGATCAGCGACTCCAACTCGGAGGTGTCAGCCGCGGCAAACTGCTCGGCCGTGCGGTACCGGGCGAACAAAGAGGGTGTCACTTTGTTGACTCGATCATCCGTGCATTGAGCCGACAGGATCGTCGCAATCAGAAGTTGCAACGGCGACTCATGCGTCAAGGCGCACTGCGCACGAGGATAAAGCGGCTTCAACAGCGAAATCACACGATTGGCGCGCGTGCGAATGGCGCTGACATCGCACGAAGGCGAGGATCTCGGAGGCTCCGGATTTCGCGGCGCCTTTTTCCTCGACATGGACAAAGTTCGCTTCGGCATCACGCCATGTCTCCGGCCGGCGCGCGCCGGACATTCCAGGATAGACTCAGCACGATCGCGAACACGACCACCAGATTCAATTTGGCGAGCCTGACGCTCGTCTGATGAAAGGATTCAAAAATAGATCTCACGGCGGCATCGGGGTCCGGCGCAGCCGCGGTCGCCTGCATGTTGACGATTTGCGGTGTAAGATACAGCGCGCCGTAGGCCAGCACGCCTGTCGCGCCGAGGCACAGGACCATACGCAGCCACTCCACACCGGACCGCTCTCCCAGGGCGATCCGGCCGATCTGGGCAACAACGAGTGTGCCGGCCAACACCCACTGGACGGTGTCAAATCGCACGAAGTTTTTCGCCATCACGCGGCCGGCGATTGCATTGGGCTGTTCAACGCCCGTCGCCCGCATCTCGGAGAATGTCGTCTGTGCCACGATCGCAATCAGAATCATTCCGCCGAGCCATGCGCCGGCGGCCGTCGTCGCAAACGAGCGCATGATGCCCCTGGCTAGTTCGGTTCCACCCATGAATTCGCTCCGTCGGACCATCGGTCCTGCTTCCAGATCGGCACGTCGGATTTGACTGTGTCAACGATCCAACGACAGGCATCAAATGCAGGTGCCCGGTGTGCTGCTGAAACGGCCACCACGATGGACGCTTCACCAATTTTTAGATGGCCAAGCCGATGCACAATCGACGCATCGACGATATCAAAGCGAGCGCACGCCTGACTTCGAATGTTCTGCATCTGCTCCGCCGCCATCTCTTCGTAAGCATGATAGTAGAGTGCGACCAGCGCGACGCCGTTACGAGTCTCCGGTCGTACGATTCCTTCGAAAGTCGCCACGGCGCCGGTGCCCTCACGGGACAGGCCATCGACGGTCGCACGGAGATCGATCGGACTTTGATTCAGCACAATGGATCCCAATGTCAACCTCCAGACACTGGCGGAATCACCGCGATTTCGTCGCCGTCCTGCAGCCGTTGGTTCGCGGCCGCGTATTTCCGATTCACGGCGAGCCGGACGCCTCCCAGCGCCGCGATCGCGGGATATTGCTCCTGGAGCTTCGCGAGAAGGTCGCCGGCGCATTGCCCGTCGTCAATCGTTACATCGTTCGAATCAGCACCGGCCGAATCTCGAGCCGGTCCGAAGAATCTGATCGTCACGCGAATTGTTCGTCGTCCTTCGAGTTGTGTCATGCGTCTTCCGAATCGAGATCGATGAATGAATCGTTTTCCCGCAGCCACTCCATTTTCGCGAGAACCACTTTCAGGAATTCGAAGCCTTCCAGCCCCGCGAACGTTCCTGTCCGGAGGATTGGCGGAACCGCCTGCGCGATCAACACCTCCTGCATCAGATGGGGCAACGTGCTTAGTTCCGCCTTCGAAAGCACGTTTGTCTCGTCGTAGCCGCGAAGAAATCGCTTCGCACGCACGATATCCGTCCGCGCTTCCCACGTCGATAAGTCGCGCCCGCCCGTGACCATGGAAAATTGAAGACAGCCGTTGGCCACGTCCATGGCTCGCGGACGAATGCGCGCCGAGTCGTGGTCGATGACCGCAACAACGTGATCCCCCTGAAATAGGAGATTCCCCGGATGCCAATCCGAATGCACGATCTGCGGTTTCCAATTCGAGACGCCCAGCCGGTTCGCCGCGCGGGCTGCGCGGTTATATGCCCGCTTCAGGTCCTTCAGCAGCGCTATCAACTCCCTCCCGCGACCGGCCAGCGCAGGCCGCTGGATCATCAGTTCGCCCATCTGGCGAAAGGAGTCATATACCATCTTTGAATCGTGAAAGTGGCCCTTGGGCGGCTCGAACTCGGAATGAAAATGCTCAACCAGGCTGTGGTAAAGTGCGAGGGTCTTGCCCGCTTCGTATGTGGCGATCCAGCTCTGATTGTAATGTTCGCCGTCGATGAACTCGTACATTTCGTAGATGCGGCGATCCAATTTGAGCATCGAGTTGTTTTCATCACGCGTTCCGATCAGATGCGGAAGCGGAAAGTTCTTCGAGACAAGGTACCGTTGCAGCGAATGCGAGAACGCCACTCGGAAAGGGTCCATGTCGGATTGAGGCCGTCGCTTCAGAAGAAACTTGCCTCGATCCGTAGTGAGGATCAACTTGGGCGCGGCGTGGGATCCTCTTGCGAACTCGGTCACCTCCGTGAACTTCCCGATCTCGTAGTGCTTCAATACCTCGGCCAGTTCGTCCGGCTGGAATTTCTCACGCTGGCGTGACATGACGTAATAGTGTAGAAGGAACCGGTCCTCAGGGCACGGCCGGCGACTGGAAATCCCTGCTACCCTTGATAGACTTCGATCTCATCGAGTAATGATTCATTCGCGTAGCCGGAGGAAGGCAGACCCCGTGAGCGCCCCAAAGCCTGTCATCGGATTGATCGGAGGCACCGGACTCGGCCAAGCCCTCGCGAAGGAAGTCCATGGCGAGCAGGTCGCGGTCGACACGCCATTCGGTCCGCCGAGTTCGACCATCCTGCGCGGAAGCTGGCAGGGCGTCGAAGTCATCTTTCTGCCTCGGCATGGTCCGCATCACACGCTGCCGCCGTCCGCCGTTCCATACCGGGCCAACATCTTTGCGCTAAAACAGCTCGGCGCGACGCACATCATTGCGAGCGGTGCGACGGGCAGCCTCCGAGAGGAGATACGCCCGCGCGATCTGGTCATACCCGATCAGGTTATCGACAAAACGAACCGGCGCGTCACGACGTTTTTCGATCAGCCCGGCTTGGCCGCGCACGTCGAGTTTTCGCATCCATTCTGTCCCATGCTGCGGCAACGTTTTATTGAGGCCGCGAAACACATCGCCACCACCACCCACGATGGCGGCACCTATGTCTGCATGGAGGGTCCGGCCTTCTCGACGGTCGCGGAAAGTCGAATGCACCGATCGTGGGGAGGCGACCTCATCGGCATGACCTGCATGCCCGAGGCCAAGCTTGCACGCGAGGCCGAGATGTGCTACGTGCTCATTGCCTTACCGACCGATTACGACTGCTGGCGGCCGCATGATCCGTCGGTCAAGCCGAATGAGCTCTTGAAGGAGATCATCAGCAACGTTGAGGATGCGACAGCGCATTCAGTGGAGTTGATCAAGAAGACGCTGTCGGCGATGGTTGAGAAACCGCTTGCGCCGTGTGCCTGCGGTCGTTCACTCGACCTGGCAATTTGGACGAAACCGGATGGCATCGATCCATCACTCCGGTCCAGGCTCTGGCCGATCCTGAGCCGCTTCTGTTCGTAGAGAGTTGTGCGTCCCCCTTCTTACCCGCGAAGGGATTCAGCCCATGCGGTCGCGAAACCAGGGCCGGCCCAAACTGTGATCGAATCACCCATGACTCAGCCATCGTCCCATGCCGGAGCGCAGGATCCATCGCCGCGAACCATCCGCGATCGCGCCCTGCTGTTCATTGGTTCGCTTGCATATCTCGGATTTGTCCCGTTCGCATCAGGGACCGTGGCTGTATTGGTGGTCGGCGTTCCGCTCTATCTCGGATTGACTCTTTGGCTTCAACTTTCCACGTCTGCATATGTCGGCGTTGTCGTGGCTTTTACGTTCTTCGCGATCTGGATCGCCGGACATGCCGACCGCGTGCTCGATGAGAAAGACAGCAAGCGAAACGTCATCGACGAACTTCCGGGGTATCTCATCGCCCTGGTTGGTTTGCCGGTGAAATGGCAACTTGTGACTGCGGCGTTTTTCATTGAGCGGGCGATCGACATCGCAAAGGTCTGGCCGGCCAACCTGATCGAACGAAAACTGCCCGGTGGCTGGGGAGTCGTGCTGGATGATGTTGTGGCGGGGCTGTACACGCTCGCGATCCTGCACGCGGTAGTCGCACTGGTTCCGAGTCTGTCTTTTTGATCGAGTCCGTGTTCCAAAATAAAAGCCCGCAGGCGCTGGCGCGCGAGCGGGCCGTGTGCCGGAGGGTTTGCATCACCACCGCAATGCCGTTCGAAGGCAAATTCCTTTGAACCCTTCGCTTGATAGGTGGGAACCGTGCGGGTCGGCTGGACCTCTCCGATCGCATCGGAGTACGCCCGGCATACATGCACCGCGAAGTCCCCGGGGTTCAAACAGCATCGGTTCAACGAAATGCCACCCTCGGTCTCGAGCATGGCAGTGAAGCAACCGTTTCCAACTACTCATTCTTAGCATCCCCGATTACGAATTGCAACGGCCCGTACGTAACATCGGCGCACAATAGCGGCCGCTTCGTTTCGGAGTTATTCGATTTTGCGCGCAATCCGAACAGGAATGACTTGACTTTCACGAAATGCGCAGTCAATCGAAAACGGTGCGTCGCGGAATCATGTAATGCGAAATGAAAGCGCTATTCAACCTTGGTCCTTGAGAGCCTCTCCAAATCCTGTCGAGTCTTACCCGGGTGTTTGATGAGTAATCGATCCAGCGCTTTGCGGGCGGCTGCATCTTCACCGGCCTTCTCAAGTTCTTCGATCTTTCCGAGTTGTGACAGAACATCGCGCCGGTCGCGTTCGCGCGAGATGATACTCCAGTTTTTCTTGTCCTTCCGAAGCGTTTCGGAGCGCGCGACGCAGGTCTTTGCTGTCGGACAATCGGGAAACTTGGAAGCCAGTTTCCTGCATGTATCGTACACGTCCAGTAACCGGGACTTGTCCGTGCGAGCCTGCTTTTCGAACCGTTCAATCCGTTTGGCAAGGGGGCGAGCCTGTTCTTCTTGAAGCGTGGGCTTGGCCGCCGGGTCGGACTCGATTTGCTTGATCAGGTCGACCGCGAGGGTCGCGAGATTCGGCGCATCGCCTCCCACGCTCAGGCCGCCAAGAATATTTGCATAGTTCCGTTGAACGAATCGGGCCTTTTCGATCGCAAGGACGTAATCCTTCTTCTCGTACAGACTTCGGGCATCATTCAGCGCTTCCTGTCCTCGCGCCTGAATCTGTTTCAGCGCCGAAAGTGCGGACTCTCCGACCCCACTCACTCCGACCAGTTCGACCACTGAACGGAACTTCATCTTCGCATACGGAATGCGGTCCTTGGCCAGCGCGGCCTCGCCTTCGGCGTAAATTTTCTGCGCTTTGGCCTGAAGCTTCGCGTTGCGCTCCGCGTCGTCCGTTGGGTCCTTTTCGCCCGGCCGGCCGATGTCACGTGGGGTACCGCCGCGGCCGCGGGGCTGGCCTATCGCTTGTTGGGTGGTCACTGCAATAGTGAGAAGTAGGAGCATCGTCCTGATCGTTTTCGGGACGCGACCAGACTGGGCTGACATAGGTCTGATCCTCGCAACTAGGGGCCGCTGTGACAATGTGAAAGAGACGCGGCTCCGGAAGTCGTCGATGACCCCCGGAGCCGCGCGATTTATTCATGGTTGAGGCGATTCGTGGATGCCCGCATCACTTGGCGGGCCGACTGTTCGGCCGAGTTTCAAAAATCGACTGGGTCCGCAGGAACCGCCACTCGCCGGGGAATGCATGATAGGCATGCACATGCAATTCGTATTGCCGGGTTTCGTAGTCGATGTACGAGAACGGAACAAGCCCGTTGGTCGTCCACTGCTCGTACGGGACATAAAGGCCACGTTTCTGGGCGTAGTTTGACAGATCACGGTAAGTCGTGCGGAAAATGTGCTCAGTCGTTTCTTCGACCTGGCTGCTGAAGATATACCGCATCCCCTCGCTGAAGCGGTACTGGAAATCGCGCTCCCCGCGGAAGCGAAACTGAGTAACCAGATTGCGATCCGTGAGTAAATCACAGGGGACGCCGGTCAATTCCGTCACCAGGACGTTGTTCGCCTGAACCGTGACGACGTGGTTGAGGCCCACGATCCAGATATCCGCCTGAAAGTTGCTGTACTCGATGTGCTTCTCCAGATAGATACGGAAAAGCTCCGGATGCAGCGCCCGGCGATACAGAAAGAAACTGAGGTCTGAACTTCGTTGTTTGGTAAGGCCGAGCTCCAAGGCAGCATCCTTTTACAATTGCAGGGGTTGCGACACATGACGCTTCAGATCCTACGCTCCCGAAGCGTTTCGGGATCATTATATCTGGGGCAATACAGCCGCTTCAACAAAATAATCTGTTCCGATTTTCACAATGTACAGCGGCCTACCGATGCGCCGTTTGGTGCTACATAACATCAAATAGGTCATGTAATTACGATTCGACATCGAAACAGGACATCGATCCGGCCTTTCACATTTTCCGGATATTCCACGCGCGGACGGCGGAGGAGCGGCCGACTCCCGCTGGGGTCGGTGACGAATCAGGGGGCGCGAAGAGGGGCCTTGTCATGCGCCGAGGCGCTTCCGGCGAATATCCGGCACAGTGCGTCCGCCCGGATCACTAACTGCCCGCATAGAACGTTTTTGCGGGCAGCGCACGACCAGCCGGCAAGCAGACTGGCTGGTGTTTCCGGTGAATTGGGGTGTTTGTCCGCAGTTGGTGGGGCGTCCTTCCTGCTGGAGGCTTCGATATCCGCGTGGGGCGGCATCCCGACGAAAGTCCTCGCACTTTCGATCAAACGCCCCAAATCCGTAATGATCAGCACATTGGAATCCGCTGGAAGCAATCGCCGAACCTCGTCAACCCGGGGGTTCTTTTCGATGGACCGCCCACTGGACCGGGCTTCGATTAGTTTATGGACGCCGGACTCCGGTCGGCCGATTGAATAGATCAAATGGTCCTTGCCGTCGGTTGCCAGTTGAAAAACGACGGATTCGCCGTAGGCCTGTTTGACTTGCTGGATTAGATGCTCCGGTGCGCCGGCCTCGTCGAATTTCATCTCTCTGATGTCGATTCCGTTGACTCGAATCCTGGTAAACTGGCCCGGAAACCCCGGTCCGCCGGCCGACACAAATGAGAGTAACTCGTTCGAGTGCTGGTAGAGCGCGATATAGGTCTCCATCGCCTCGGACGGATTCGCCGTGAGGTAGCTGCCGTAGATTTCAAACGGCATGAGGCTCGGTGACGTGTTGCAAACCATGAATTCTGCGAAACTCAGGCGATCGACGCTTTGAAGGCTGGCTTCGAGGAGTTGCGATCGCGTCTTTTCGGAGAATCGCCGTTTAACGCTTGGCAGTTCGACCACCTGCTCCATCACGCGATGGGTCATCGAGTCTTGCGGTGGGCAACGCCAGTCCGAATAGCCCACAACCAGGAACGGCCGATCGGGAAAGGCGGCGAACGCCCGGCCGCCCCCGCGCCTGACGTTAGCCAGATAGTCGGCGAACCAGCGATTTCGATCGAATTCATGAAGATGGTGCAGTCGGACGTGCTCGCCATCGAGTTGAACGGCGATGGTCGTCGCCGACACCTGATTGATCACGTCGGTTGAGCTGCCGACGAGCCAATTCAGAATTCGCTGATACTCGTCCATGCGTTCCGGTACCTGTTGGGCCATTGCACCCAGTTTGATCAGGTTGCCCGCCATCGCGACATAGGGGGCTATCCGGTTTCGCCATGGAGACATTGGGATGTGAGCGGCCAGATCGCAGGAATCCCAAACGGCGCGCGTTTCGACGTTTAGCTGGGCGGCGAGAGACTGGGCCTTGTCGGTACGGAGTATGGTTCTCAGCGCCCTACGGCGATTGGAAACGAAAACAGTGTTGTCATCGACGAAATAGGAGTACTCACACCATGTACCTTGCCGGCTTCGGATGCGACGATCCGGACTATCCTCGAAGCCCGCAGAGCCGTCCGTCTGTTTCGGCGTGAAAGCAATCACCGGAAAGGGCGCAACATCGTTGATCCCCGTTCCTTGCGTGAACTCAGTCACTTCGTCCGGGTGCAGGAAGATCAATGTGAGTCGCTTGGACAAGTCGATCGTTCCCGGGGCGAATCCAAGCGTCGCCTCCAGATCCGCGAGCGGAAGTCCCTCGAATCTCGGATTTAATGTTTGAATAAGCTTGGTCAGGCGGCCGTCGGAGGCTTCGAGATTCTTGAAGGTGAGAACGCCCACGGCGTCCATCGGCACCCGCTCAATTGCCCGCTCCGAAGCCGCTGCTGCATGAATTCCGAGAAGCAGAAGCACTGCGGGCGCGACTCGACCGAACCTCGATCGAACGGAATCAGTTGCTACTAAGAGAGTTTTACCGATGTGTGTCATCTCGATGCTGTAATGAACTGTCTCGTTTCGAGTTCATCGCCCTTGGGCCGGTCATCCCGGCCTATCGCGACGAACGCCCACAGGCGTTCGATATCGCGTGGGGGAACGGGGCCTGATTCGTCACGGTCAAGGCGATATATTAGCGGGACGGCCGTGAGTGGACAGAACCCGAACGGGACCGATTTCCAAGAATCAGCTCGCAGGTGCAGCGGCGTACCCGGCGTGCAGCGATGCGCGGCTTTCCATCCCATGGGAACCCAGGTTCCCGACGTCTCTGGGTGAACGAATTCCGCATGGGGGGCTCACGGTCAGAACGAACCTAAGCCGGGCATGCCGACGCGTTGAAATCCAAGTGGGGCAGGACAAGACTACCGAACCGGCCAAGGCGACTTGTTCACAGCGGATCGCCACTCTTCGAGGCCATCTCGGGTGGCCTTCCGTGCGGCGTCGGTGACTTTTTGAGCCATATTCCGTGAAACGGGGAAATCGGGCGCTGCAACTCTCGCGGAATCAAGGGCATTCTTGAGGGAGCCCTCCGTGGTTCGTGCGACGGGCTGGAGGGACGGAACATACTCGGGGGCGGTATCCGCTGCGCAGTAGCGGTCAACCTGCTTGCCCAGAAATGCAATGAGGGCAGCCACGATCTCGGCCTTGTGGGCATCATTTGCGTCTGCAAAGCATCTTCCAGCGGCTTCGAGTCCGGCGGTGTCTTTCGATTCATCGCGGCTTCCGCGATCAAGTGCAGCAAGGCGAGCCGTGAAAATCTCGGAAAGGGCGGCGGCAGAATCATCGCCGAATTGAAAGGTGGACGCCGATTTCTTGAAATCGATCGCTTCGTAAATCGATCGAAGGACCAACTCGTTCTCCTCGAGCGCCCCCGCACTTCCCAGGGCGCTGAGCGTCGGTCTCGCGGCTGCACGATTTGGGGCAATCTTCGTATGTAGATCGCGAATGCCGATGGCCGCTCGATACCGCACGGCGGCATGCGGCGACCGGAGCGCCGAAGTGAGCGTTTCGATGCAGCGGGCGTTGGACAATTCGGTAAGTACGCGAGTGGCTTCGAGGCCAACCGCCAGATTTTCACTCAGCACCGGCCCGATCAGCGATTTTGAGCAGGACGCAGCATAGGCGTCCAGCCCGGCCGGCGTGGCTTGCTTGACCGTCGCGGTCGCGATGAGCGCGTCACGCGCGTCGCGGAGCTGCTTGGGATTCTTCGCTGCGTCAGAGAGTTTTCTGACGCGTTGTTCAACCACGGTATCGATCGTGGCGACGTCGCCGTCGGACAACTTGTCCTTCTTAACGATGGAATCCAACTCATCTTTGGCAAGCGATGCGCGAGGCGCGGCGCACAGCGCGAGTACCATCGCAACAAGCAGATACGGCGTCCGGCTTCCAGTCATTGGGTGATTCACGTCCTTGGCAATAGTGGAAGACACCCCCGCCCGTGCCATTCATGGAGCGATCAGGCCGCCTTGTCGTGCGTGCGCACGCGGGCCGTGGGCCTCACGTCGGGCTGTCATTTCCGTCAACCGTAGCAAGTGATGCCGAATGGTGTCAAGGGCATCGCGCGAAATCCATTGCCGGATCGAGGGTTGTGCGCGCTGTGAGAATCCGGTCGCCTTGTTGGGAACCGGCGGGCCAGATATTATCAGCCGCATTCCGATGGCTCCAAAGCGAGGTCATTCCAAGAAGGCTCAACCGTCTCGGGCCACGAACGCGATTCCGCTTCCGACGGTTCGGCGATTGAGCCTCTACCTGCGTCAGCTTGAAAGCCTTTGGCGAGCGGATCAGCACACCGTCTCCTCGAAACAACTCGGCGCCGCATTGAAAGTCACAGACACGCAAATCCGTAAGGACCTTGCATACTTCGGGCAATTCGGACATCCCGGAGTCGGATACGACGTCGCTGAACTGACGACCACGATCCGGCGGATTCTCGGCACGGACCGAACATGGAACGTGCTGCTGGTCGGTGCTGGGAACCTCGGTTCGGCCTTGTCGGCATATCGTGGTTTTGCAAAGAAGGGCTTCAGGCTCGTGGCGATCTTCGATGTCGATCCGAAGAAAATTGGCAAACCGATTTCTTCGAATGCCGACCTGATCGTCCAGCCTTTGAGTGATGTAACGAAGGCCATTCGTCAGAAGGATATCCGACTCGCGATCAACGCCGTTCCGGCGGAGGCTGCGCAGGAGGTTGCCGACATTCTGGTTCGAGCGGGAATTCAGGGCCTCTTCAATTTTGCGCCGGTGAATCTCAATCTTGCGTCCAACGTTGCCGTCTCGACGATCGATCTCGCTGTCCAACTGGAGCAGTTGTCGTTTCGCGTGGGATTGCGGCAGTCCGTCGGTGATCGAATTCTCGACATGAGTCACGAGATATAGTCGCTCGTTGTCGCAGCCACTATCATCCGGCAACTTTCGTTGCCGCAATAACTGCGCGCACCACTGCTGAATTTTCCGCAATCGAGCGGATGTCTCCGGGAGTCGTTGAAAATCAGACGCGAAGGCTTGCAGATTCTGCTCCCAGCATTCGCTTGGTGGCGGTGAATTAAAGGCATTTTCGACAATTCCGAGGCCGGGCGACGCGATCGGCAGGCCTTTTGCCATACTGGGCGTCATTGAACCGTTTTCCGATGCGGCTTTGATCGTCATCGGGTGTTTTTTAGCGGAGGGCAGTCGGCCAAATGTCCAAGTCCCGGCGTCATGCGATCATTCGGTATCTGTCCAGCGTGCGAGTCGGCATCATTTTGCTGGCGCTGATTCTCGTTTATGCATCCGTCGGTTCGGCGCTGCCTCAGATACGCGGCGCGGTCGAACTGTCGGAAATGGACGTTTTCCGACATTGGCTATTCAGCGGTCTGATGATCGCGTTTTCGGTGGTTCTGATCGTCGCCACGCTGGTTCGCATCCCATTCAAAATCGTGAATGCGGGCGTGCTGACGGTGCATCTGGGACTGCTCATGCTGGTTGGAGGATCGATCTACTACTTCGGAACGAAAGTTGAAGGCGACGTCAAACTGGAGTCCCCGCGAATCCGGCTTTCCAGCCTGTCGGGCATGAACGAACGAACCATTGCGGAGTTCCTGGCCGAGGAAGGCAGCGCGTGGTCGACCTTCATGCCGGCATTCGGCGGCGAAGTCCGGGCCGAAGTACAGAATGTCGAACGGAATGCACTTGGCGAAATCACATCGGCCGGCGTGCGATATCAGGTCGGCGCGACCAGTGAACCGCAAGTGGCTCAACTCATCGCAAACCAATCGGCTGAAATGATCGGCGACGGCCGACTGGTACTTCGGCTGACCGTCTCAGGTCCCGCGGATCGATTCTATGACGACGAAGTACCCGCCCTGTATCTCTCTCGTGCGGAGGGCGGGGACCGCGCGGTTGAAGCAATTCACGGTTTGCCGCTCTACAGTGCGCGATATCTCGATGAAGGAGACACGCTCGTTGATACGGATAGCCGGCCTGTTCCATCGAGGCGCAGCACGCCTCACATGGAGATCGCCGGCTTGAGCATCCCGACGACGATTTTCGAGTCCTGGCGTTTGCCGATCCGCATCTCACCGAAGGACGCGCCGTTTGATATCGAGATCACCGGCTTTGTTCCGTATGTTGGGCGTTTGGATGCGGATGTCGGCGAGGGGAGCGGCCCGTTGAACCCGGCGATCAAGGTGCGGTTCGCCTTAGGTAGTGAATCACGCGCCGTGAGCCTATTTGCAATGAATCCCGCGCAGTCGGTCGCGTTTCTTGGCGTGCCGGTCGAGTTCAAATGGGTGGAAAATGCCGATCAATTTGCGCCAATGGCCGAAGACCGCGCGGGTCCGCACGAACTAGAGATCGAGGTGAAGGATCCTCCCGCGAAAATGCGGCTGGCGGTCAGCCTCGGTCAAACGATTGCCGTGGAGGGTACACCGTACGAGTTGAAGATCAGCGAACTCCGGCCCGATTGGCCGATGATGACGCCGGGTTATGAGGGGGCGTCGTCACCAATGGCTTCGGTGGATGTAACGAACGGCGAGAAGAAATACAACCGCACGGTGATTCAGCGATTCCCGGAGTTGTCGCAGGACATCGACGAGCAGGGCGTGCGGCACCGGGACGCGCCGTACGATCCGAACCTGGTGCTTCGTTATCGCGCTTGCGGTGACGGTTGGGTGACCATTGCGGCGGGCCCAAGCGTCTCTCCGAAGGCATTTGTCGCCGACTTCAATGGTCAGATCCGCGAGTACGACCTTACGGTCGGTGAGCCGTCGTCGCTGAACGTGCTCGGCGTCGAACTCGCCACGACAATCGAGGGCCTGTACCAGAGTGGACAGACACTCTTGAAGCCGGTGCTGGTGCCGCCGGAATCGAGGCGGCCGAATCTTGCAGCGCGATCGGTCTCGGCGATTCGCATAAAGTTCGTCGGCCGGGGTGCGGCATCGGGCTGGAGCGAAAGCCGGTGGAGTCTTTTCAGCATGTATCCTGACGATCCGACCGCACGGCCCGTCGAGGTTGCGCCTCCCACGGGAGGGAAATGGCGCGTTCTGTACTCGCGTCTCGAGCGGCCGCTGAATGCCCGGCTTGTGCCCGGCAAGCTGAGCGTGAAGCACTTTCCCGGCCGCGAAAATGTGGAATCCTGGCGCAGCGATTTCAAAGTGGTTCGCGCGGGGCAGCCGGTCGAGTCCGGTGAGGTGCTTACGAATCAGACCATGTCCACCGGGGAGTGGACACTTTACCAGAGCGGCGCATCCCAGGATGGCTGGGGTTACACGATTCTGGGAGTCGGGAATCGCAATGGAATCATTCCCATGGTTCTGGGTTGTGTCATGATTACGTTCGGATGTCTTTTCGCTTTCTATGTAAAGCCCGTCCTGCTGAAACGCGCCGCGGCGTCCGGCCGACGCGCGGCGGCCGCGAGACGGGCATCGGCGCTGGTTGCCTCGGAAGTGACCGAAGACGCTGAATTAGAGACAATGTCTGTTTGATCTCCTGACGGCTGCGGCCGGATGCGAATGATCGAAAACGACCTCGGAGAATCGTCAGATGCTCGTTCGAAACGTTGCTGTCGTGCTGCTGGTGAATGCGATCTTGGCTTCGATTGCGTCGGCTGCTGAGACGCCGTTGTCCGCATCGGAGAAAGCGGCCTATCTCGATTCACGAATCAACTGGAGCGAAGCCCGTCTGATCGCCGTTCAGGATGCCGGCCGCTACAAGACGCTTGATTCATTCGCTCGTGAATCGATGACGGCGATGACGGGGCGTGAACATCTTCCGGGCCTTAGCCCACTCGCATCCCTGTTCGAATGGATGTTCAATCGTTCGGCCTATCTGGATGAGCCGATTGTGCGCATCAAGGATCGGGGCGTTCAGATCCACTTGTCGGCGCATTTTCCGGAGTCGATCCGGCGGCGCATCCAGGACAAAGGGTTGATGACACCGCGTGAACTGGCGGATCGAACTGTTCAGACGCGCCTTGCGGAACTTGAGCCCAAGAACACGATGGTGACCGCCATGCGTCGCGTTCGGGATGCCCAGGTCATTGTTGAAGCGCTGGATCGATTGATTCGAATTGTACCCTCGCCGGGCGGCGCGAAGGATGATCCGTGGTTTACTCCCGAGGCGCTTCGTGGAAACCTGCCAGCGAATCTTCGATCGGCGCAGGCGTCCGGTGTGCCGGGTGTGCCGGAGTCCCAGGCCGTCGCGGTCATGGGAAGCTGGGCGAATCTCTGGAAGGGCTGGACCGCAGCTGATGCGGGAAAAGTTCAGGAGAGCCTCGACGATCTGGCTGGGACGCTGCCGACACTGGCGGCAGCCGGCGTGTATCCAAGCCATTCTCAGCGAGCGGCCGAAGCAAGTTATTATTCTCTTGGTAAGCTAACGTGGGGGTACTGGTTCTATCTTGTGGGGGCGATTCTTGGCGTCTGGGCGCTGGTGACGGAGTGGCCCACGCCGCGGCGCATCTCGATGCTTCTGCTGATCGTCGCGATGCTGATCCACGCTTACGGCATCAGTCTACGCTGGTACATACTCGGCCGCATTCCAGTGGCCAACATGTTTGAAGCGGTGGTGGGGTCGGCCTGGATCGGCATCGCAATGGCGCTGCTGGCGGAATGGAGGTACAAGACGCGCGTATTTCTGCTGGGCGCACACGTCACGGGTTTTCTCGCGCTCGTGCTGGGTGGGTACGTGATTCCCGGTGGCGGAACGCTCACGACGATCATGGGCATACTGGATGACGTCATGCTGCGCATTCACACGGTGCTGATCATCGCATCATATGCGCTCATATTCCTGGCTTCGATCATCGCCATCGTTTATCTGTTCGGGTATTACCACCACATTTCACCCGGGGGGTCCGCCTTGGTCGGCCTGATCACGGCTTTCGGCGGCGTGGCGATCTGGCTTCTGGAAGGATTCGTATTTCAGGAGGGTGCCGAACACGTCAGCGGGCTGGTTAAGAACGTCACCGCAGCAAATTACTTTTGGTGGGCGACGGCCGCATC
This sequence comes from Phycisphaerae bacterium, assembly GCA_019636475.1. NCBI lineage: Bacteria > Pseudomonadati > Planctomycetota > Phycisphaerae > Phycisphaerae bacterium. Next base: position 341,718 of record JAHBXN010000003.1, on the reverse strand, counting down.
CGGTGTGCTGCTCCTCTGGACCGGGCGCAACAGCGGCGCGATCTGGCTCGCTTCAATGGTGAATTTGTTTGTGCTTTGCCTCACGCTGGCGATTGGGAATTCAGGATTTGCGGTCGGAATGGGCTATTCGCTGGCTGGTACCGGATCGGTCTGGGCGCTGCTGAACTGGATCGGCATTGTACGAAGAGCGCGCGCCGGCTTGCCCGTGGCGGCGAATGCTGGTGGACTGGCCCGAGCCCTCGGACAACCGATTCTGGCGACCGCCGCGCATGCTTCGACGATTCTGCCGGGCGGTTACGTCGCGGACTCCCATCGATTGCGACGATCGGATCGGCCGGTGCTGGCGGGGGCCGCCCCAGGTGACGAAGGATCGGCATCGTTGCCGGACTGGCTGCATCGTTTCGATTGGAGTCACCTGATTATTCTCAACATGGTATTTATCATGCTGTTCGTCGGGATCATTCTCGGTGCCGTGTGGGCGGACTATTCCTGGGGGCGTCCGTGGGGATGGGATCCAAAGGAAGTATTCGCCCTGAACACATGGATCATCTACGCCATTCTCATGCACGTTCGATTCGTCGCGAAGAATCGAGGTCTGTGGACCGCGTGGCTGAGTGTTGCAGGATGCCTGATGATGGCGTTCAACTGGTGCTTCGTGAATTTCTTCATCGTCGGGCTGCATAGCTACGCATGACTCGCGGAGGCATTCCGGAGTGTGTGGTTTTGTGGCGGCGCGAAGTTCGCACTTTCGCAGCCGATTTCCAGTTACACATTTCCGATAACTCAATTTGCATTCAGAATAAGCCGACATTGATCGAAGTACCGACAACCGCCGATCAGGCGCGGTCGGCAAGTGCATCCTCAACGAGCGCATCGGAAAGCAAGAACCATGCACGATTCACTCACGGCGGACGAAACGTCATCGACCACGGCCCATCGCGAGATATCGGCTGGACATGATCGCCGAACTTCCCGGCGCATGGATATGCGAATCCCGGTTGAACTGCGCGGTTTCGGCCAGGATCGGCCGCGCATCCTGCACACCTGTTCGCGGAACATCAGCTCGACGGGGATTCTCGTCGAAATGGAGGGCGACGCCTTTCGCATGGGTGATCCGCTTGAGATTGAAATGATGCTGCCGCCCGCCGAGGGTGTTTCTTCTGAATCCTGCCGCGCTACGTGCAGCGGTCGTGTCACCCGAGTCGAATTCATCGGCGCCGCGGACGGAAGACCCGGCCGCACCGGACTGGGAATTCAATTCTCGGATCGGCTCCGGTTGTCGCCAGTCGGACTGTAGATCCACGATCGTGGCAGATCCCTGCATCTCCGCGACCGCTTCCCGGTAAAAGAAAAAGACCCACTCAGTCGCCTGAGTGGGTCTCGGTTTAACTGCACAGATCAATCGGAGCGTTTTTCAGGCCACAGCCTGTCGACCGCGCAGAACCAGCACTCCCGCAACGGCCATCAGAGCAAGCAACACAAGCATTCCCTCAGTCGACATCGCGGGAACCTGATCGTTCACGGGCAGACTTCCTGCACACTGCGCTCGTGCGGAAGTCCAACTGGCCTGCGTGATCCGCGTGCCGCCGTTGATGCTGGAGCCGGGGCAATTCGCGCCGAAATCGTGGGTGGTGTTTCCGACTGCGAATCCGTCGGAGATCCGAATCACGACGCCACCGGAGTCACCGCCGCAGATATCGCAATTATGCTGGATGTCGTTCGTCGTCACACCGGAAAGGACACCGTCAGACTGCTGTCGTGTGGCGTTGGCTGTCCCGTTTGATCCCGCGCAGGTGCAGGAGTTTCCGCCGTCGGCGCCATATCCAATGTGTCGAACCGCCGTGCCGTTGGTGATGCCGGTGGTGGCGAGCGGAATGGCGACGCCGTATCGCTGAAAGGCGGTTTGACCCAGGTTATTTGTTCCACATCGATAGACGGCCCAGTCGGCGCCGGGGCCGGTATTCTGAAAGATGACGCTCGCGGCGAGAATCGGAAACTGGTCCGCGACCGGCGGAGCCACGGTGTTGCAATTTGCAAGCGAATTGGGCACGTTGAATTCCATCGAGCCCGACGTGAAACCCTGTGCGCAGTGTCCGGCTGTTGAGAAGCAGCGATCGGGACCGCCTGCATTCAGTTCCATCATCCAGCCGGTGCAAAGTCCGGTGTTGGCGATCCACCGGCCAACTGCGCCGTTGGCGGACGGAATTCGATCGTCGGTACCGCCGCAGATCGCACGCGGGGAACCATCATCAATAATCTGGTTGCTGACCATCGCCTGCGTCACCTTCACGCGATTTGAGGTGGTATTGGGGCCGGCGATCAACTCGATCTTGACGGAAGCGCCGTTGAAGCGAGCGGATCGGAAGTTCCAATCGGCGAGCTGGGCTGTGTCAAGCGTCTGTGTTTCGTTATCGAGCAGGCCGGTGAAGCGGACAAGACTGCCCGCGGGCAGAGTCACGTCGCTCAGTTCGACCCAACACCAGGCGGCGTCGCCGAATGTGACGACGTCTTCCCAGACGACTTGCGGGGCGGCCTGCGTGTTGTTCATCGCGCCCGAGTCAAGCGCGACCGGCGACAGCGATGCGTCGAGCGGCGCCTTGGCGAGTGAAGGATTTGCTGAGAACACGCTGGCGGCGATAACGGTGGCCGCGTAACAGAGTTTTCTGAGGTTCATGAATCAAGTCTCCTAGTTAAAATGAATATCCGGTTCTATTGAACTTGTTTTCTGATCCAGGCGCGAAACAGCCGTGGCCTGTCAATTCGATGGGGATCAGGTTGTTGGAGGGAGAACGGCGCCGTCCTTACGACGCACTCGTTCGGTGCTCCGCTTGGAAACACACAGCCGCTCAGGATATCGGCGGGGCGCGCGGCCGTGCGATGCAGATTGAATCGTTGCGGATGGGAGCGACCGCCCGCTCATACGCGGCGGTTCGAATTGTCGGAAGAACGACGAATTGCACGATCGGCATCGGCAGTCTGATGCAGACGCGATTCAGTAGCGAGAGAATGGCCGAGTTGGCCCATATCACCAGAAATGCAACCAGAATGTAACCGAGTGCCCCACCAATCAACGACATCAGGGCACCCGAACCCACCGCGCCGGCAGCCAAGCCGAGCGGAAGTCCGACCGGCCGAAGCGCAAGTTCGACCAGGGTCCAAACGACCGCGATGACGAACGGGTTGAATCCGATTCGCCTGACGATTAATGATGTCGACAAGGCAAAGGCCGTGGGCACGATAATCAGCAGCCCGCAGGATTCGACCGAAATCCGGACCCCTGGAAACTGAGTCAGTGCGAGCATGCCCAACAGACCCGCGCCCCAGAGCGCGCCCATGGCTGTTGAGAATCTAATCGAGCCAATCCGAACGATCTGGAGCAGCGGAATTAGCGCGAAAAACGCCAGCCATCCTTGCCCGGGCGAGCGGGAGATGGTGACCATGGCGGCCGCGCTTGCGAGCACCGAAAACGAAGCGATCGCGATCTTCAGCGCGCGCGGTAGGTGCGGTAAAATCGGACGCGAAGCTTGTATGTTTATTGATCGGACCAATTCGCCCCCTCGGCGATCGGCGTGGTTCGTTCCGGCTGCATCAGTATCGTCGCGGTCACTGACCTCTGCGGGCGGGATTCCCGTCAGCCTGGGTTGATATCGACCATCGGCGGCAATGGCTCGATGGCGGTCTTTCCCATCTGGCTAGCATAGTATCAATTCACCCCGTGCGTTTCAAGAATATCGGTCGTTCGGTTGAGGTGAAGTTGTTCTAAACAGATGGGGCGTAGAGGTTTCCGATAGAATCCTGTCCGCTTTCGGCCATGTGAAACTATGCGTCGAGTCGATCGGTGGTTGCGGTCCGAGCCAGCTTGCGATGGGTTCAAATCATCCTGCCTCAGCCCGGTAAGGACGGCTCATGCAGTCCAAACCGCTTAAGGGTCTTGTGGAGGTCAACCGGCCACGCTGATTCCACGATCTGGCGATGCGAAGTGGCCGGGTGCAGGAATGACAGGGCGGCGGCATGCAGGCAGAGACGCCGAACGTTTGGCAGCTTGAGGCGCGCGCTGTATTCATGGTCACCCAGGACGGGATTTCCCAGAGATGCCATGTGGACGCGAATCTGATGAAGGCGCCCGGTCTTCGGGCGGGCTTCGATGAGAGAAACGCCCTCGCCAGACTCGAGCACCTTGTAAGCCGTGACCGCCTGCTCCCCGTCTCGATCGATGACAGCCCGCTTGCGCAGGCCGACGGCCTCCCGAATAGGCTTCTGGATGACACCCTGTGCGGGGCGGGGCGATCCAAGGACGATTGCCCAATAGAGTTTCTTGATTAGCCTTCGCTTGAATTGATCGAGCAGGTTTTCGAAGGCCGGGACGGTCAGTGCGACGATGACCAGCCCTGAAGTGTCTTTGTCCAGTCGATGCAGCAATCCCCAATCGCGCGATTCCCCCAGGTTTTGAAGACGGTTACCGAACTGTGCGAACAGTCCATTGAGCAGGCTATCGTGTTCATGTTTTTTCCCGGGTTGAGTGACAACACCCGAGGGCTTTTCAACGACAAGCAGATGTTCGTCGCGAAAGACGATTCGGTGAGGCACCGCCGGGTTGGGAGAGACGCTGAGTTCCTGCATAGACCTACGATAGCACGCGCGTGGCCTTCCGCCAATCCGCGAGGACCGGGCGTATCGAGCGAAGGTTCGGGAATCCTCCATTTCGGTGATTCGATTATACTTCCCGGCCTCAATGTCCAGGTCGCGGTTCGCCGGACGCTCGCCCTCGACGTGCGAGACGACGATCGGCGGCTGTCGCTGCTGAGGATCAAGCGTGCCGCTGCGTCATCAGGAAAGTTGGAAAGCCCGGCTCTGGCGTGAGTGGTGTTTCTACCGAGTCGCGTTTTCTCATTTTCGTATTCGGCTCTGGTTGATGCTCATCATCCTCAGCTTTGGAGCGATCGCATTCATTGAGCTTGAGCCGGAGAAGTCGCACACGCCTCAGGAGGCGGTTTACTTCACCTGGCTGCTGATCTTCGGCGAGCCGCCTGAGGATTTTCCGCAGTCCGGGTGGCTCCAGCTTCTTTTCTTTGTAATTCCGGTCCTGGGATTAACGCTGATCATCGAAGGGATCGTCGATTTCGCGCTGATGCTGCGCGACCGTAGGCGCAATGAGCGAGGATGGTGTTCCATGATGGCGTCGGCCTATCGCAACCATATCGTACTAGTGGGACTGGGACGGCTCGGCTACAAGACCTATCAACTGCTTCGGCAACTGGGGCAGCGCGTGGTCGTCATCGAACGACAGCCCGACAATCAATTCCTTGAAGATGTTCGTCGTGACGGTACGCCGCTATTCATCGGCGATGCGCGACGCGAGGCGATTCTGGAAGACGCGAACATACAGGCCGCGCGGAGCATCCTGCTTGCGACGACCGACGATCTGGCCAATCTCGAAATTGCACTCGATGCACGGCGTGCAAATCCGGAAGTTCGGGTCGTACTGCGCATGTTTGATCAGAATATGGCCGACAAAGTCAGGGATGGATTCAACATACACGAAGCGATGTCCCAGTCGGCGATTTCCGCTCCGATGTTCGCGATGTCTGCGATTTCGCCGGGGACCGTCAACAGTTTCGTGATGGGCGATCAACTCGTCGCAGCGCAGTCGTGGGAGGTCAAATCCGGCGGTCCGCTCTGCAATCGCACCGTCGCTGGCGTGCTCGATGCGTACTCATGCAGTGTAATCGAGGTGACACCTGGCCACGGCCGCGGCGTCCGAAGGCTTTTCCCCGGGCCGGATACGATGCTTCAGGACGGTGATACGATCCTGCTACAGGGTTCCCTTGATACGCTTGCCGGTCTGAGCAAACTGGGCCCTAACAGGTAGTTGGACTTGTTCGAATCACAGGTTCATTTTGAAGAATCGAACGATGCGTTCGTTGAGCCGAGTGGTGACAATCGGGTCCGGCACCATATGGGTGAAGCCCGACAGGACGAGCAACTCGTGGTGCCGGCCGGCGCGGAATAACGCATCATGCAGTTTCAGTGTGTGCTGGAAGTACACATTATCATCGGTCGTTCCGTGGATCAGCAGAAGCGGGCGGGTGAGCTGTTCGGCGTAGGTGTTTGCATCGCAGCGGCGATACGCCTCGGCGACCGTCTCCGCCGCCTCCGCGCCATTCGCCGCCGAGAGGTCTTCGGCGGTCGGGGGAACGCCAAGATAGCGCTCTGTGTAGTGCGTGTCGTAGTCGATCCAGTCCGTCACCGGCGCACCCGCGACTGCTGCATGATAAACGCTTGGCTGTCGGAGCACGGCCATCGCCGAGAAATAGCCGCCAAAGGACCATCCGTAAATGCCGATGCGGCGGGCATCCATCTCACCGTAGCGCCGGCAGAGTTCCGTCACGATCCCGGCGTGTTCTTGTAGCGGCGTGTCAATCACATCACCTTTGATCGTTCGTTCCCAATCACGATCGCGCCCGGGTGTGCCGCGTGTATCGCACTGCACGACGATGAATCCCTGGTCCGCCATCCATTGATTCCGCAAATAGCTTCGAGCCGCCGACGAAACGACGGAATGCCCCGGTCCTCCGTAGACGGACTCGATGACCGGATACTTCCGGCCGGGCCTGAAATCTCGCGGCCGCTGAATGACCGCCTCAAACTCGCGACCTTCGAATCGAACCTGCGTCCATTCCACATTTGGCATGAACGGCGGCTGCTGAGCCTCCGACGGCAGGTCCACGAGGTGTTCGCCGCCGCGATTCCGAACGGCGAGTATCTCTCGGCCGTCAACCAGAGAAGCGCTATGCACCCAGTTATCTCCATCGCGGGAGAATGTGCCGCCATGAGAACCGACACCTTCGGTGATTCGGACCGCGCCGCTGCCGTCGATTCGGAGGCGGACAAGTTGGGACTGCCCCGGTCGCGACGCAACGCGCGCGACCAGTTCCTTTCGAGCGTGCTGTACCGAGACGACACCGGCAAAACGCGCGGCGTCGAAGGCGTACGCATTGACGAAGCGTCCGTCGTCATCGCGAAGTTCCAGGCGGGTTTCCCCCGTTCGCTCGCTGGTCCAGAGGAATCTCGATCCTTCATCGATCCACTTCGGCATCGATGGGTCGATGTTGATCCACGCGTCGTCGTGTTCGCGAAGGAGTTCGCTTTTCTCACCGGTTGTGGCGTCTATGCGATACAATATCGCTTCGGTTTGGTCGCGTGTCTGAACGTACATGGTGAGCGGCATGTCCTTCTCACTTCGGACGGTCGCCAGATAAGGATAAGCCGCCGAGTCCCACTCCACCCATGAGGTATCGCCTCCGGTGACGCTTACGATACCCAGCCGTACACGAGCGTTGCTCGCGCCTGCGTTCGGATACCGCCAGCCCTGCGCTGGATCGTTCGGGTGGATTGGGTTGAATATGTAGCGAGTCGGCACCTGGGTTTGATCGACTTCGGTGTATGCAAGGTGCCGGGAATCACCTGTCCACCAGTATCCGGTCCGACGGTCCATTTCCTCAGCTGCCACAAACTCGGCGGTGCCGAACGCGCGGTCCTGGGTGCCTCCGGTCGTCAGCGCGCTGTCTTCGTTGGTCTTCAGATTGATAACATGAAGGTCATATCCTCGAATACACGAGACGAACTGGCCATCGGGTGAGAAGCGGGCGTCGCGGGCGGGTTGATCAAGTCTGGCAAGCTTGGTGATGTGTCCATCCGCGCGGCGAATGACGTAGAGATCGCCGCTCAGGCCGGTGAGTATGCTGGCGCCGTCTTGTGATAATTCGTACCATGTCAGACCCTGTCGGGACTCCCGGCTGCGTTCGCGTGCGGCACGTTCCTCGGCGGAGAGTGCCTCTCGTTTGCCGGCGAGCAGATCTTCCGCGCGAAGAAAGCACCGCACTTCCTGGGTGGCTACGTCCATTTCATAAAGACTCTGGACGACATCGCGTGGTCCGCTGCGCAGGAACAGAACCGCCGATCCGTCCGGCGTGAGGGATATTCGCGATGGCCGGCCATTCGAATAGTTTCGCGTGACGGACAGTTCGAGGAGGAAGCTCGTGTCAATCGGTGCATCAGCCCCGGCCGGTCGGGCGGCAGAGCAGCCCCACGATGCACCAAGCGCCGACAGCGCGACCAGCAGCTGGAGTCCGAGCATCCGAAAGAGGAAGCGAATAGGAGGGCGTCGAGTTTTCACGATCAGAGCTCCGAACTGAAATTGATAATGGCCGCGGAGTATAGACGCACAGGTCTGATTAAGGGAAATGCCGGTCGTAGCGAACCGGCGCTCGCAAGTGCTTCGCACAGACTCACTTTGGAACGGCGGACGGCACTCCGTCGCCTGATCGAGATTTGGTCCGATGAAACCAATAGCCTTCATCCCGTCGCATGTAAAACACAGCCAAGTCGTCTGTCATTGTCGAATACGCCGATGATCTGGTATGCTCGCTTGGTCCACGGAAGGCAGACGACCATGAGATCGGATCTCGTAGCTCACATCAGCATCGACAACCTGGTACATAACTTTCGATCGCTCAGAGAGGCCTGTCGATCCCATCTCGTCAAACTCTGCGCGCCGCTGAAGGCGGATGCGTACGGCCACGGGCTCAAAATCGTCGCCCCGGCTCTTCATGCCGCAGGTGCGGATTACGGCGCGGTCGCCAATTTGACGGAGGCGATTGAACTCAGAGCGGTCGGCTGGGTGAAGCCGATTCTGGTGCTGGGAAATGTGCTGGCCGTCGCGGATGAGAAGGAGCGACGGGAACGGATCGACGCGGTCGTCGAACATGACCTGACGCTGACGGTTGTTGACGAGGAAACAGTCCGGCACCTGCGCGAGCACAACCCGCCGACGGGGGTGCGTGTTCACGTGAAGGTTGATACCGGCATGGGCCGTATGGGAGTGATGCCGGACCGAGTCGGCGAGTTGGTGCGGAGCATTCGAGTCGCCCGGTGTTTGCAGTTTGTCGGTATCTATTCCCACTTCGCGACAGCTGACATGAAGCAGCGCGAGTTGGCACGCAAACAGCTTTCGCTCTTCAATCACGTTTTGACGGCGATTCGGGTCAACCTGCCGCCCGGCGTGATCAAGCACATTTCGAACAGCGCCGCGACCATCGCCATGCCCGACGCGCATCTCGACATGGTGCGCCCGGGGCTTGCCCTCTATGGGTATTATCCGGCCTCACACATGGCAGAACTGATCTATCTCAAGCCGGTTCTGCGGTTGACGACCCATCTTGCTTCGGTCAAGGAACTGCCCGTGGGGCATTGTGTGGGATATGGTCAGACTTTCACGACAAAACGACCAACGCGCATCGGGATCATTCCGGCAGGATATTTCGACGGGTTCATTCGCATGCTCTCCAACAATGCGGTCGTCGGCACGCCCGGCGGTGACGCACCGGTCGTCGGGCGCGTCAGTATGGATCAATTCGCGGTTGATCTGACGGACCTTCCTCCGATGGGCGTTGGTACCCCGGTTACTTTAATCGACGACAAGCCTGGCCGACCGAACTCTGTGGCCGGGATCGCGAAGCGAATGAACACAATTCCCTATGAAGTGACCTGCCTGCTCGGCTCACGGGTCGAGAGAACTCCCACCACGTCGCTCGTCGGCGTCCACGCTCCGGTGACAATACCGTCATCCGTAAATGCGCCGCCGGTCGGCGGTTCGGCGCGTCTCGTTTCGTGAATGGCGGGTCTGATAATTCTCGCTCCCGCGCGCGATCGTGCCGGTTTTTCTCGAAAGCGGGGCTGATACAGGCGAATCGACTTCTGAATCTAATATGCAACTGTCCCATAGCCGATGTGTAACATGGGGCGCTGCTGTGGTTATGGGGCCGTGCGAGGCCCGTGCCGCAAGCCAGGCTGTCCCCCTGAACAGTGCGTATTGTAGGCTTTGGATAACCCCGGTAAGCCAAATCCGCCGCCGCCCGTCGAAGAAGGGCGACTTAATTTGACAGGCCCCCGCGGGCTCGAAAAGGAGATTACTATGAAGCCGCGTCGTCGATCGTGGATGTTGACCACCAAACGCTGGGCGCCGTTCGTGTTGGGCGGGCTTGCTTTGCAGTTCAATCTGGGCGGTTGCGACCCCGAGGTGCGAACGGCCGTACTGAGCGGCCTTCAGGCCTCGTTTTCCACGCTGCTCACCTCGATCGTGAACGCATTCTTCCTGTCGCTCCAGCAAGCAAGCAGCACCAGCCAGCCGGTCGTACAGGTGATTCACGACGTGACGCACGCATTCTTTGCGTAGACCGTGCTGCCGTAAGTCGTTACTATCGCAGGCCGGAAGGGCATTGACGGATGCCTTTCTGGCTTGTTTTATTGCGCGGTGGTTGTTTTTTGGCGCCGCAGATTGCCGGAGTCAGCTTGGGTGGTCGGGACGCGCTTGGGAGCGACGATTTTCCGAACCGCCGTGTTAAGACCTCGCCGCTAAGGAAGCCTGGGAATGTACAAATATCGTCGCACGCTGTTGCGGGCCGCGAAGCTCCTGCCCGTCCTCGGGCTATACCAGTCGATCGGATGCCTTCCGAACAACGCATTTGCTCAAGTGTTCGCCGAGAACATCGTGCTCACGGCGGCAGTGGCGATTCAAACGATCACATCCATCATCTTCAACACGCTGTTCGGCGTGATTTGACAGGACGAACCGATGAAAAACGGCAAGACGCTGCGGCGAAAGTGCGGTTGGTTTCGGTATCTTGCTTCCGCCGGGCGAAGGCGGCGGATCATAGCGTTCGCGGCCGCTCTGCCGATATGCCAGGCGACCGGCTGTTTCCCCGATCTGATCGGCGGGCTTAATTTCGAGCTTCAGTCGCTGGTGAATTCGATCCTGATCAATACGGTTACCATCATCGTTCAGAACTTGCTCGGACTCTGACGGACACGGTCTCGTCCATTTGGGATCGTCGAGGGCATCCCCCGCAAAGACAAATGCGCAGCGTGTGCGCCGCAAACTTCGCATCTCATTCGATTGGGGAGCAGGCTTGCTCCCGCGAAAGCTCAAAACCTGAGGCAGAATCTCGGCCGAAGCGGGTACCGTCTGATGTCTGACCGTGGAGGGCGTCGGCCGTCGCGCCACATCAGGGCAGGCGGTTTGTTACAATGCGAGGGTAACGGGCAATCGGGACCGCATGTCGCCATCACGGGAGCGTCGGGCATGAATACCACGCGTGCAAGTCTCCTGATTCGAATTCGCAATCGACAGGATTCTTCGGCATGGCAGGAGTTTGATACGATTTACCGGCCGATGCTGCGTCGATTTGCGACGCTGTCGGGCGCGAATTCAACCGAGGCGGAGGATGTGGTTCAGCATTGTATGATTGCGGTTCACCAGCACATCAGCACGTTCGAATACGACCAGACGCGGGGGCGTTTCAAGGGATGGCTCAAGACGCTGGTGAACAATCGGATTCGGAATCTCTTTCGGGATCGGCGAGAACGAGCGGCGGACAGCGTCGAGTTCAAGGTCCTGTCAGATAAGGGCGGCTCGCCAGAGGAGTTGTTTGACAAGGTGTGGATGGATGAGCATCTGCGCTATGCGCTGCATCAGGTGCGACAGGAAGTCGAGGAAAAGACATTCCGGGCGTTCAAGCTTTATGTGATCGATGAGATGCCGGTTGACGAGATCTGCAGGCTGCTGGATGTGAACGCGAACCAGGTGCATAAGGCAAAGTACCGCATCACCCTGCGCCTTGGCGAAAAGATGCGCGAGCTGACGGACGAAGGTGAATCGGCTGGATGACCGAATATGAGCGACTGCCTGACCCGAGATGAACTTGATCAGCTTCATGCGGGCGATGCAAGCCCCGACGATGAATCCCGAATGCGGGCGCATCTCACCTTGTGTCAGAAGTGTGCCGATCTTGCGGCACGCGCAGTCGACCGCATGGACGACTTGATTCAGCATATTCGCGGCCTGAATCTCTCCGGAGCCGATCTGGATATCCTGCACGCCGGGAAACGGCCTGCTGCAGGCAGGTCGGATTCAGGCGGCTCGGCCGGACGGGAGCCGGCTTTGCCGCCGAGCAGCGTTTTTCCCGGCTATGAGATCGTCCGAGAGATTCATCATGGTGGCCAGGGCGTGGTTTACCAGGCGATTCAACAGTCAACAAAGCGCAAGGTGGCGATCAAGGTGCTACTTGAAGGACCGTTTGCATCGCGAAATGCGAAGCGGCGGTTTGAGCGTGAGATCGACCTGATTGCCGGCCTCAAGCACCCGAATATCGTGGCGATTTTTGACTCCGGCGTGACGTCCGACGGGCGACAGTTTTACGTCATGGACTACGTACCGGGCGTCCGTCTGGAACAATTTGTTCGAGATCGAAAGCTCTCACTGCGCGAGGCGATGGAGTTGTTTATTCGCGTCTGCGATGCGGTGAACTACGCTCACCAGCGCGGAGTGATCCATCGCGATCTGAAGCCGTGGAACATCGTGGTGGATTCGGAAGGCAATCCAAAGATACTGGATTTCGGGTTGGCCAAGACCGTTGTCGACAAAGTGGATCCGATGTTGTCGATGTCGGGCCAGGTGGTCGGCACGCTGCCGTACATGTCGCCGGAGCAGGCCCGAGGCAAGAGCGAGGAGATCGATATCCGAACGGATGTGTATGCGCTGGGTGTCATTATCTATGAGATGCTCACCGGACGCTACCCCTACGCGGTGCAGGGGGAAATGGCCGAGGTGCTTCGGAACATCACCCACACGGAGCCGCAGTCGCCGACGAAGGCGTGGGATCCGCATTCAGGCGTCTCGCGAATCATGTCATCCGTCGGTCGGGTCCAGAGCAAGATCTGCCCGATTGACGACGAGGTTGAGACGATTCTGCTGAAGTCGCTCGCGAAGGAACGGGAGCGGCGTTATCAAAGTGCCGGTGAGCTGGCACGGGATATTCGGCACTACCTCGCGGGCGAGCCCATCGATGCGAAGCGCGACAGCAACTGGTACGTCCTGAAGAAGACCGTGCGCCGTCACAGGGTGCCGGTTGCAGTCGGCGGAACGATCGTGGCGATCGTCATGGTCTCGGTCGTCGCGCTCACTTTCATGTACGGCAACGTGCGAAACCTCTGGGAGCACGCACAGCGTGAAGCAGATGCCGCCCAGCGGCAGCGTGACCGTGCAGTGGAGGCTGAGGAGCGGAGCCGCCAGGAACGCGACCGGGCATTGCGGGCCGAAGCGCTGGCCAAACAGCGGTTTGACGATCTTCGCTCCCTCGCCAACGCATTTATTTTTGACTTCCACGACAAGATTGTGAATTTGTCAGGCTCGCTGCCGGCCCGGCAGTTACTCGTCACAAAGGCGTTGGAGTATCTCGACGGACTGCGTCAGTCTGCATCTGCGGATGCAGGCCTCCTGCGCGAGCTTTCGGTGGCCTACAAACGCGTCGGCGATGTCCAGAGCGGAGCAGGCTATGCGAACATCGGCGACCGGGTTGGCGCCATGGAAAGTTACCGGCTCGGGCGCGAATTGCTGGAGGATCTTCTCAAGCATGACCAGAGCAACGAAGACGAAGATCGGCGAAACCGCGCGGTACTGATCAACTGCGAAGGAGACGTCTATTCCCAGGTCGGCGAGCCGGAACAGGCATTCGCGCACTATCTGAAGTCTCGAGATGAGTTCGAGAGTCTTCTCGAGCGGCACCCGGACGATGCAACCGCTTTGCACGATCTGGCTACATCCTACAGCCGAATCGGCGAACAGCACCTGCGACAGCGGCGTCTACCCGAGGCGCTGTCAGCCCTTGAACGAGCGCGGGACTTGTGTTCGCGCGCTTGCAAGGCCGAGCCGTCACGCCTGTCGCACAAGTACAGTTTCTCAGTTGCTGTTCAAAAAATCGCTGACGTACAGATTGCAGCCGGAAAACTGGAGGAGGCTCTGGCCGCATATCGACAGGTGCTGGATATCAATCAGGAGATTCTTGAAATCGAACCCGACAATGCCCGCGCCAAGCGTGGTTGCAGCATCGCGCATGACGGCCTCGCCAAGATTACTTTCGTGCTGGGTGATTCCGATGAGGCACTGCGCCATTTTGAGGCCTCACATCGGATCACGGTGGAATTCGCGGAGGCCGATCCCGGTGATGCTCAAGCGCAGCGTGACCTGTATGTCTCGCTGGCGAGCCTGGCCATCTTTCATCAGGAGTCCAAGCGGCTTGATAAATCGCTCGAACTGTTCGGGCAGGCCGTTGCAATCGCAGAATCGCTCTATGAAGCGGATCCCGCCAGCGCGATGACCTGGCTGGATCTTGCCTCGGTGCTGGGAAACTTCGGCGAAGCGCTTCGCGTGGCTGGGCGGTTTGACGAATGCCTGGCGGCTCTTAATCGGGCGGACGAGTTGGCCGGCATGCTTCTCGAGCGGACGCCGCATGATCCAAAGGTCCTCAGAAATCGTGCGATTAACTACCAGTCGCTGGGTCGTGCACATCTCGCGATGGCCGGCCTTCAGGAACTTCTCGTCGCGGATCGACACAACCATGCGGAGCGGGCTCGACAATTCCTGGAATTGGCGGTCGACGCGTATGAAACCTGCCGGAAATCGGGCAGCCTCGATGACGAGGAACTATACGTCTTCGATGAGTGTCGATCGGATCTGGCCGAATGTGACAATGTAATGACAGCGATCGAGGCGTTGGAGAAATCAGCCCCTGGGGCTTGTGGGAGCAGGCGGCGACGGCTGCCCGAGTCCGAGAATGGTGGAATCAGCGTTAGAATGGCGATGGGTGTTCGCCCGGGCGCGCTCGGTTGCTATTCGAGACGCCATCATGCAGCCGGATTGGGCGACAGACGATAGAATTGCGGTAGAGTGGCGTTGTCAGTTGCCGGAATTGGGTGTTGCGCATCGGCTTGCGGCTCATGGACATTCGCAAGATCGCCCGCGCGGCCGGCAGCGGCGGATTTCAGATAGGACCGACGAATGAATCGGATTCAACTCCCTGATTGCGTGTTGAGGATCTCAGTCATTGGCGCGGCCCTGCTCTGGGGCGTCGCATCCCCGCTCTCGGCCGTGATGGCCGCCGACGAGGAGAATGCGGTCGCGGCCACGAAAGACGCTGCGATGTCAACCGGCCGGCCCCCGGTTGCCGCGAAGGTGCTCAGTGCATCGTCCGGCGCGTCGAAAACTCGCTCGGTGGAACCGTACAAACTGGATGAATCGATCCCGGCGGAAGCGTCATGGTCGAAATACCTCGATGCCGCGAAGGCGGCATATGGATTCGATGAAGGCCAGCTGCGAGTGGCTGAGTCCATTCTCGAAAGTTGTGTTTCCCGTGCGAAGCAGCGCCGGGCGACAATAGGAACAAAGTCGAATTCGACTGATTCCAAGTCCGTAGATGCTACGGATGGGCAGGCGTTGAAGTCGACGCCACAATCGAAAATGGACAAGGAACTGACTTCCGCGATCAGTAAATTGACTGATGAGTTTGTATTTCGCGTCGATTCAATCGCCCGGCTCGATCAGATCGAACGAGCGGCCGATTCCGGGTTTGTGACGCCGCGGCAGCGCGTTGCGGCAGTCGTGTCGGACG
Source organism: Phycisphaerae bacterium (assembly GCA_019636475.1). Lineage (NCBI taxonomy): Bacteria > Pseudomonadati > Planctomycetota > Phycisphaerae > Phycisphaerae bacterium. The sequence continues at coordinate 326,215 of JAHBXN010000003.1, read as the reverse complement.
CCGGTGGAGACGCCCCCGCATTCCGGTTGACGGCCGGCGACGGCAAAGTTGTTTCGTTGGCGGACATGAAGGGCCGCGTGGTGGTCCTGAGCTTCTGGGCGAGTTGGTGCGGCTGGTGCAAGAAGTCCATGCCGGAGATTCAGAAATTGCACGAGGAGTTCAAGGGCCAGGCTGTGGACGTGATCGGCGTAAACTGCAGCGAGCGCGACAAGTCGATGGCCCAGGCGAAGAATGTGATCGATCAGGGGAAATTCACATTTCCCGTTTATTTCGGACAGGACGATGCGGCGCGGCTGTTCGGTGTCACGAGCTTTCCGACGCTCTTTGTCCTCGGCCCGGACGGGAAAATTATCCACAAGCAAAAAGGCTATCGGCAAAACCTCGGAGAGTTTCTCAAGCCAATGATTGACGGAGCGCTCAAGTCAGCGGCAGCCGATGCAGGCGGCACGCACAAGTCGGCGTCCGCGGCCCACTGATGCAGCGCGGCGCCGCCGGCTGGTAACGAAGCGCCCCCGGCAATTGCGACTTCGCGCGCGTCTTCCTGCCGTTCACGAAGAGTGCTCGGATCATTTCCCGCCGGTGGAACCCGAGAGCGACGCTGCGTCAAAGTGATTCGGTTCGCAACACGGGGCCTCCTTGGGAACCGCGCGATAGATCGAAACGCCACCCATGAGAATCATTGCGCAGCCCGCCGTTCGAAGCATCCCGATGCGCGCGGTGCGGCTGAGGAGTGATCCACCGCAGCCGATCGTCACCATGGCCGGCGCTGTTCCGATTCCGAACGCGGCCATCCACAACATACCGTTGATCGCATCAGCTCGTGCGACAGCCATCGCCAGAAACGCATAAACCAGGCCACACGGCAGAAACCCCGTGGCGATTCCCGCGATGAAGTGGCCAAAGCGCCCTCGTGCGTTCAGAAATTGCTGAAAGAGGCTCGACCACGCACTGGAAAGAACGCTCAGTCCGCCAATTCGCCGAGTCGGTAGCCAGCCGAGCGACGAAAGCCCGACGAATACCATCGCGACGCCGGCGATGAACGAAAACGCCTGCTGGACTGAGACGAAAGTAGTGTCGAGGCGGGCAAGCGACCGGCCGGCCAAACCGCCGACGGCGCCAAGAAACGAGTAGGTGAACACGCGGCCCGCCGTATAGATCAACTGTCGCTCAATGAGCGGCCATGTGCTCCGCTGCGTTGCGCCGACCGCGACGGCCAACCCGCCGCACATTCCGATACAGTGCGCGGATGCCAGGAAAGATCCCGCGACGACGGCGCCATACTCGATCATGCCGGAGTCCCTCCGGTAGCGGCCAGCGGCGCGAGCTTACCCGATGGTGCGGAAGAGTCCCCCTGGTTTAATCGCAGTGAATTACCGACGACGAAGAGGCTGCTGGCGACCATCGCGACCGCGGCGACGACCGGACTGAGCCGGCCGGAGACGGCGAGTGCCAACCCGAATGCATTGTAGAAAAACGCCCAGAAGAGGTTGACGCGAATCGTTCGGACGGTCTTCCGAGCGAGCGCCAGCACCGGCGCGAGCGTCGCATGATCATCGCCGAGCAGGCAAATGGAGGCGGCTTCACGTGTGACGTCGGCGCCGCATCCCATCGCAATGCCGACGTCTGCGGCAGCCATCGCCGGGGCATCGTTAAGCCCGTCGCCGACGAAGGCTGTGTATCGGCCTTTGGCTCGTTCCGCCTGGATGCAATGTACCTTGTCCTCCGGCCGAAGTTCCGCGTGGGTTTCCACGTCGAGACGCCTTGCGATCATTTCGCCGCGACGAGCGTGATCACCGGTCAATACGGAAATGCGGCAGCCCATCTCTCGTAGCGATTGAATCGCCACTTTCGCGGCGGGCCGCAGATCTTCATCGAGCGAGAAGACTCCGCGAACCATGCCTTCCCAACCGATGCACACCACTCCGCGTCCCGCATCCATCGCCGCATCGACTGCATGGCGCAACGTGTCGGTGAAATCCAGGCCGGTTTCCTGCATCATGGCGACGTTGCCGAGCAGGATGCGACTGTCAAATCTCATTCCCGTGATGCCGCGTCCAGGGATTGTTCGTGTGTCGGTCGGTGCAGGCGAATTCACTCGATGGCTGCCGACATACTCAAGGATGCCGCGCGATGCCGCGTGAGTCGAAGAGGCCGCAAGCGCGGCGGCACCTGCCAGCGCGTCGGCGTTCGCAGAGTCTGAGATCGGTGTGAATGAGGCGACACGCGGACGGCCCGTCGTGAGCGTCCCAGTTTTGTCGAAGAATAGGGCCTGAACGCGAGCAAGCTGTTCAATCGATTCGCCGGAACGAAACAGCACACCGAAGGATGCGCCTCGCCCCAGGGCGACCCACACGGCCATCGGTGTCGCGATGCCCAGTCCGCAGGGGCAGGCGATCAACAGTACCGAGAGCGCGGACATGATCGCTTCATCGACTCCCGCTCTGTTAAATCCCAGAACCGCCGCGATTGTGGCGAGGACGATTGTGACGGGTAGGAAGATCGTGGCGACGCGGTCCGCCATACGTTCGTAGCGACCCTTGGAAGCGCGGGATGCTTCGAGCAGGGCGGTCAGCCGAGCGAGCGTGGTCTCGCCGCCCACCGCTCGCGCGCGAACCGCAAGGTCGCCGTCGAGGTTCATGGTGCCGGCTTGAACCGTGTCGCCTTTTCGTCGCACCACGGGCATGGATTCGCCGGTGACGAGCTGCTCGTCCACATTCGCACGGCCGGTCTCAATGGTGCCGTCGACCGGAATTCGCTCACCAGCGCGAAGTAGCACAAGATCGTTCACGACGAGTTGTTCACGGCGGATGATTGCCTCGCCATCTGCTCTTTGCACGCGGACATCGTCCGGCAGAAGCGATTCCAGTGATTTTACGCGCTCGGTGGCGTGGAGCTTGCCAACCGCCTCGAACCACCGACCAAGCGTGACCAGCATGAGGATCATGCAGGCGGTTTCGAAATAGGTATTTCCATTGTCTCGAAGCGTGGTCACGTATGAGTAGGCAAAGGCGGATGCTACGCCGAGCACGACGAGTGCATCAGTGGAAATAATCCGGCGTCGCCATTGTGCGGCGGCATTCTGCAGAATCGGGATTCCGAGGAGAAACAGCACGGGCGTAGCGCAAAGCAGCGAGGAGTAGCGAAAAAACTCGGCCAGATGCGCCGACAGCGGCGGTGACGTGGCATCTTTCTCGTAGATCTCGCGACCGTAAAGAAAAATACTGAACATCATGACAGCCATCGATAGAAAGCCGGCGAAACCGAGCCGGGTCAGCATCCAGACGGCCTCGCCACGGTCGCCGCGCTGACGAGTGATACGCGCAGCAAAGCTGCAACCAAAACAGCAATAGAGCGGCTGGGTGGCGGCAGTCGCCGGGGAGCGTATCGGCAGATGGCAGTAGTCGCACTGGGCGCCGTGCGGCGACGAAGGTTCCATTCACGGCAATATATCGGCGAGGCGATTTGTCGACCAAGTGCATTGGAAGCGCGGACACGGCTCACCCGCCGGGTGGGCCAGTGGAAATGTTCGCGATGGCGCTTATTGATCGGGACGGATGGCGGCCTAAGACAATCCGAGTGCTTCAGCGGCCTTTGCACCGATCTCCGCAGGAGACTCGGCGACGCGGATGTTCGCCGCCTTGAGCGCGGCGATCTTGCTTTCCGCCGTCCCCTCGCCGCCGGAGATAATTGCGCCGGCGTGCCCCATTCGCTTCCCGGGTGGGGCGGTGCGGCCGGCGATAAATGCGACGACCGGTTTCTTCACATTCACCTTGATGAACTCAGCGGCTTTTTCCTCGTCGTTGCCGCCGATTTCCCCAATCAGAATGATGGCGTGTGTCTCAGGATCGTTGTTGAACATCGTCAGCAGTTCGATGTAATTCAGACCTTTGACCGGATCACCGCCGATGCCGACGCAGGTCGTTTGAGCGATCTTTCGAGACGTGCACTGCCAGACGGCTTCGTATGTCAGCGTTCCGCTGCGTGAAATGATGCCGACATTCTTGGAGCCGGGCGAGGCAGGCAGGTGGATATAACCGGGCATGATGCCGATCTTGGCCTGCCCCGGCGTAATAACACCCGGACAGTTCGGCCCGACAAGCTTGCTGCCGCAATCTTCGATGAACTTCTTCGCCCTGACCATGTCGAGCGTGGGGACGCCTTCGGTGATCAGTACAAGAAGCTTGATGCCCGCTGCCGCGGCTTCCATCGCACTGTCGGCCGCGTAAGCCGCCGGGACGAATATCAAAGAACAGTTTGCCCCCGTCTCCTTGATGGCGGCCTCGACCGTATCAAATACGGGCAGATCGTGCTCGCTGCGCGTTCCACCCTTGCCGGGAACCACGCCGCCGACAACCTTGGTGCCGTATTCAAGGCACTGCCTGCTGTGAAAGGCGCCTGCTTTTCCGGTGAGGCCGTGCGTGATGACTCGGGTGTTCTTATCGACAAGGATGCTCATGCGCGGTTCCTGTGAAATTATCGTTTTATTTGCGTAAGGCATCGCTTCGGCGTCGCTCGAATTCCCGACGGCCTTTGCGGGCTGCCTGCCGTGGATTTGAATATTAACCCAAGCCGGTTCGGTGGTAAACGCCGTGGTCGGCCGGATCTGGACCTGTGGCGAATGTTAAGCCCTGCAACGGCTGTAGGCGTGCAGAGCGACATTTGCTGCGACCCACGGTCGGCGTTATACCATCTCGCTTTCGATCGAAGTGTGGAGTTCGCACACCGCGAGCTGCACCAATCGTGCTGAAGTCTTCGCCACTCGGAGCCGCCGGTACATGAGCGCTCATCACAATCCAAGCGAATCCGCCGGAGTGATCGAAAACGCGGCGGCCGATCGTTCATCATCGGGCCATCCGCCGGGCTATCGGAAACGGCGCGGACAGAACTGGTTCTTCCTGGGACTGACCTACGCCTCCTACTATCTGTGTCGATACAACCTGAGTCCGGTGGCCCCGGAGTTGAAATCCGAGCTTGGCTTCAATAATGCCCAGTACGGCATGATTAACTCCGGTCGGGATGGGGCCTATGCGGTCGGGCAGATGGTTAACGGGCTATTCACCGATCGCATCGGCGGAAAGATGGCGATGACCGTGGGCGCGATCGGCACGGTTGTCCTGAACTTGCTGTTCGGCTGGACCACTTGGTGGAATTTCTCTTTGCTCCTGCCGGTGCTTGTTCTCATTCGATCCGCCGATGGTTATATGCAGGCGTTCGGTGCGCCGGGTTTCATCAAGATCAATACGGCCTGGTTCAAGCGTGCGGAGCGTGGCGCATTTGCCGGTGTCTTCGGAGCCATGATCAATCTTGGTGCGATTGGAGCCGGCGCCCTGGGCGGCGCGCTGGTTAAGGGGATGGCCGTACCGTTGCTGTTCTTTACGCTCACGATCCCCGCTCTGGATTGGCGTTATATGTTCTTCCTGCCGCCGATCGCGGTGCTTGTGATTGTTTTTTTCATGAACCTCGCGGTTAAGAATAACCCGGAAGACGCGGGGTTTCAGATCGATCATGGTGACGAGGACACGATGCATGGCCAGGCTGATGAAAAAGTTCGGCTTCGCGATGTATTTCGAATCATCGCATCAAATCCGGTCGTCTGGATCGTTGCGGCCGCATATTTCTGCACCGGTTTTGTGCGGCGCGGTATTGAATCCTGGTGGTCCGTTTACATGTCCGACGTGTTGAACGCGGATCGTACGTCCTGGTACTACACGGCCTTTTTTGTCGGGCTGCCGGTCACCGCGTTCATCGGATCACTGTCGTCTGGATTTATTTCGGATTTGCTCTTCAAGGGGAGGCGGGCGCCGGTCGCAGCGATTCTCTACGCCACGCAAACGGCGTGCACGGTCATAGTCATGTTACTGCCCAGCGGTTCGCAGTCACATTTCTTTGCATGGCTGACAGTCAGCATGATCATCTTGATCAGCATGATGTGCAATTCCACGCACTCGATTCTCGGCACGGCCGCTGCGATGGACCTCGGTGGGCGGAAGATGGCAGGCTGCGCGGCGGGAATCATCGACTCGTTCCAATACTACGGTGCAATTCTTTCCGGTGGCTTGCTCGGCATCATCTTTGACAAATACGGGGCCCACGCCGCATCGGCTGCGACGGGCGGCGCATCGAAGATAGATGTGACCATCTGGTTTGCGTCAATGCTGCCATTCGGCCTGATCGGTACGGGATTGATGACATATCTGTGGCTCAAGCATTCAAACTCCGGCACGCGCGGCGCGTGAGTTCGTCTAAGGCATCGCCCGACGGGCGCTCAATTCTTCGTTCTTGATCTCAACAAGAATGCAGCCGTCGTCCGCCGTGCTGAAATAGCGGCGGCCAGGTCCGACAATGGTCTCGATTCCGTTCGTGGTCAGGCGACGCCTCTGCCCCGTCGATCGGATGCAGATCGATGGATTCACTGCATCGATGAACGCCCGGGTATTCGAAACGACGCTGCCGTGATGCGGCAGCGAAAGAACGTCCGCGCGGAGAGAAATCGCTTCCGTTGCCCCCGCGCCATCGAGCCGGCAGTCTCCGTTGTCCGCGTCGCTCGCCGTTCGCGACGTCGGCGCCAGCAGCCCGCCGATTGCGAATTCGGCAATGTCTCCGGTAAGCAGTACGGATTTTCCTTGGTATTCGATTCTCAGGACGATTGATGAGTCATTGTCGGTCGGGCTGGCATGTTGCGTCGCGGGCGGCGGCCAAATCGTGCGAATGTCCACGTCAGAACAAAGACTCAGCGACGTCTGTCCTGAAATGATCTCGATGGGCATTCCTGCGCGTCTCATCGTGCCGAGGAACTGGGCCGCGGTGGAGTTGGGTTCAACGAATCGATCAAACTGATCATTCAGGATGATTCGATCAATTGGAACACTCTGAGAGATCGCCTCAATCGCGCCATAGTGGTCGAAGTCCGCATGTGAGATGATCGCGGCGTCGATGCGGCGAATGCCTTGCTGACGCAAAAAATCAAGTGCCACATCGCCGGCATCAAAGGCCGAGCGCGTCCCGAAATCGTAGATAATCGTCTTGCCGTTCGGCAGTTCGATCACCGTGCCCGTTCCATCTCCGACGGCAAGATGCCAGATCCTCAAAGCGCCATCGCCGCGCGGACCGAGATACGGTGAAACAAGCCACCAGATGAACACCGTCAATGCCGCAATCCGAAGCGGAACGCGAAACCTCGCCCGAATGGTCTGGGACCCGTAGATCCACGTGCCGATCAGTGCGTAGAACGCAATCACCCACCAGAGCGCCGGTGAGCGGCCGTCGATCAGCGAACCGGGAATCACGGCAAGCAGATTCACAAACCCGATCATCACATGCGAGGAGAGCCCGAGCAGCGGTCCGAATATCGCGGACGTGACGGGAAGCAGCGTTCCTGCAATCATCGTCATGAATCCGATCGAAGCGGTGATCATCGCGAAGGGGGCGACGAGGAAAGTTCCGATTGCCCCCCAGGGCGCGAAGTGGTTGAAGTAGTAGCAACCCAGCGGCGCCGTCAGGAACCACTCTGATACGGAAACGGCTAGGAGCCGGGCCATCAGAGTGAGGAATCGATCGACAACGACCGGTCGCTGCACTTTGGAAACAATTAGGTCCGCCGGATCGATCGAACCGACTTCGACGAATCTCTTCAAGTCAGCGATGATGAATCGCCTCGCAAGCTGTATTTGGCCGAGACGAGCGAGTTGCGCGGCGATTACATTTGACACGATCGGACAGAAGTGAATCAGGCCCAGCGTGGCGAGAAAGGTGAACTGGAATCCCGTTCGAAACCAGTTCGTGGGATCGATGATCAAGAGCACAATCGCGGCGAACGCCAGGGCATTCAATGAGTTGTGTCTGCCTCGCAGGAATATCGACACGCAGGCCGCGATGCCGACGATGCCGGCTCGCAGAATCGACGGCTGCGGTTCGGCCAGCACAACGAAGCACACAATCAGCACTGCCACGCCGGCGGCAGCGGTGCGGTAATGAACGCCCAGCAGCCGCGCAATCCCCCAGCCGACAAATGCGAGCCAGGCGACATGCATTCCGCTCGCAGCGAGGAAGTGGGCATTACCGGTTCGCCGAAAGGCCTCGTTCATCGCGTCGGACACACCGCTTCGGCGGCCGAGCACCATCGCCGCCAGCACGCCGGCTGATTCCTCATCGTCCGGGAACGCTGCATCGACGAGATACTGTCTAAGCCGGGCGCGAACATTCACGATCGTTCGGCCGAATCCGCTGGACGGCGGGGTTTGTACGACTTGGACAGCGTCTGCGTGGTCGGTCGTGAGACCGACGAGAATCTGATTGCGACGATAGTGCGCTGCCCAGTTGTACGCGCCCGGGTTCTGCGGCGGCGAAATTCTGTAAAGCCACCCCGTAACGCGAATGATCGCATGTTCGCTCAAATCAGGCGCCGGTTCTTTGATGCTGACCATCACGGTTCCGCTTGCCGGAATCGGTCCATCGCGGCCGTCGATCGCTGAGACGTGAAGATGAAATTTTGTTCTTGGAGGAGTTGCGTACGCACGCGGGATGTCGGCTCGCGGTGTGATAATCTGCGGTGGTGACGAAATCCGGCCTGTTAGAACCACAATCGACGAATCCGCCTGAGCGAATCGGGCAATATGATCGTCCGGGAACAGTCGCGTCGAGCCATGACGGGCAAGGCCGGCTGCAATTGACAGCAGAACGATTGCGACACGAAGTCGCCGGTCGGAAAGTCGTCGACGGGTGCCAATCGGTAGACAGGCAGCCAGTCCGAAGAGGGCGATCGTGACGGGAACAGACCAGTGCGGCTGGACCAGGTGATCGCCGATGATTCCCATGCTCAAACCGATAGCGATCGGTATCAGCGGGACCGGCCGATTTGATTGGGCGGGCGGCGTTTGTCGAACCGTCGATCCTTGCGCGGCCGGGAGTTTGGGTTTACTCGCCGGGTCCGACTCTGGATCTCGAACGTGTACCGCCGCATCAGTCATGCATCAATAAGACGCCAACAGGCCCGATAGATCATGAGAAACGCGAGTTGTGCGATCTGCCCGGCTGCAAACAGGGAGTGGCGCGAGTGTCCGCCGCCACGCCGGGCCATCGCGACCGCCACAAGATAAGTCGCCGCGAATACGATCAGCCCGATCAGGACACCCGTCAAGTAATTCTGGGAACGACTGCAATAGATGGTCGTCAAAAGAACGGGAAGTATCGAATGCTTGAAGAGGCGGGACGGCGACATGGACTGGTTGAGTCCCTGCGTCTGAGTGTCGGCATTTCGTGCGGTGCCCCCGAGTGTCGAGGCGAGCAGAATGCCCCAGCGTCCCCAAATGGGAGCAAGAAGCAACGGACGGAAGATGGGGCGTGGATACAGGAAGTTGAAGTAGCTTCGCCAGTCGTCCGGGGCCGGCCACCAGCCCTCTCGGTGCTGGACACTGAGCAAGAGTACATATTGAGCGAGCACGGCCAGGCACAACGCGAGCGTGCCGACCGGTGAAAGCGGCTGGAGTCGATCGGCCGAGGGGATCTTTGGATCGTCGGTGGTCAGAATATGCGCGGTTCTGGCAAGGCCAAGGGCGAGGAACGGGCCGGTGAAGACACATTCCAGAAGAATGACGACAAGACTCGGCACGACCCGCATGCTTGCGGTTTCACCGAATAGCCACCAGGAGAATCTGAAGGATGCCGCCCACGCAAGTCCGATGATCAGACCGATCGGAACGAGGAACGGGATGATGTCTGAAGCGGGCTCTTCCGCCGTTCGCCTGTTACTGGATGGAATCGGCAGGAGAAAGCGAACCGCGGCCGCAAGGCGGGCCGTCAGGCCGGCCCTTGTGGCGGAAGAATCATTCATGGATTGGATTCGGTCATCCGGCATTGCAGACTCGCGGAGAATGGATATTCGGCACGCTCCCGATTTGCAGACCCCGACGCGAAAGTTGGGCGGCGTCACGATCGAATCAGCCGGCCAATTGGAACCGGAAGGACGAATTGACGCCAGCGTTGATTCGCGCCGATTCGTTTCGGAAGACTCCGTTCGGCTGTGGTGGTCGGAGTCTGTGTCGAACCGATGGAAAGAAACGCCGGACGGCTTCGTTGAAACGACAAGGCTGCAAGCGATCAATGGCAGTCGGGTGTACCAGGCAAGGCTGAGTCAAGCACTGGGTCGAGCGTTGGTGCAGGTCGATCTGCGTGCTAGGATACTGCGGGGACATCGTGTAGGTCGCGAGTTGGGCGAATCCCGGCGCGGAGTGTGAAACTGGGAATCTGGATGAAGGCTCGATTGACAGGATCGCGGCATTGTTCGAGCGATGGGGCAGAGATGCTCGCCTTCGTGATTCTGATGGCATTGCTTGCGACGCGCAGCGCTCCATCCCATGCACAGGTCCAGATTCAGGTCAATGGACCGAATGGTAATTCCGAGTTCGTCGGCGCGCGCCGCTGGGGACTCGAGCCTCCCAATGATGTCGATGCCGTGTCATGGTTGAAACGCGCGAAGGAGGCGGCGGCCGAGGGCGATTGGAAACTCGCCGCCGATACGCTGGAGCGGGTGGTCGCGCAGCACGGCGACCGCACCGTGTCGCTGGACGGGGCACATTACTACTCGGCCGGACAGCTTGCGGAACAGCAGATCGCGGGTTGGCCGGCTGATGGGTTGGCCGCGTACCGGGTCTTGTACGATCATGACGCTTCTCGACTCTATCAGCAGGCAACTGATAACTACGATTTCGATGCGCTGCGGCTGGTCGCTCGTCGATATGCGATGACCACGATCGGTCCCGATGCCATGAATCTGCTCTCATCGTGGCTGCTCGATCGTCGTGAGGCCCGCGAAGCGCTGCAATTGCTGGCACGGATGGAATCGCTGCCGCATTGCCGAATCCCGAAATGGGAACTGCTTTACAAGCAGGCTGTCGCATACATCCTGTCCGGACAGCGGACGCGCGCGAGCAATACGATTCAGGCCATGCGATCCCTTCTCGATGGCGCGGATCCGACCGTCCCTCCCGATTGGCCAGCGCGGGTTGAGCGCGTCCTTCGATTCTTCGAGGATTTCGGCGCGGATCCACAGGGCATGACGGAGTCAACGGTCGGAGTCTGGCAGTACCGACTTGGGCCTTCGGAGTGGAGCGGGCGGCTACCTGCGATCGATCCGATGGTCTCCGGGGAAATGGAATTCAAGGCGGCGCTGCCGGGAGCTGATCGAATTAATCCCGGGAAGATCGCCGAAGTCTCGCGAAAACGAGCGAGGCCGCCGGTCTGGCAGGCCGTCAGTGACGGCACGAGATTGTTCGTCACCGGTCCAGGGGGATTGCAGGCGCGGGATCTGGCGACGTTTGACCTGCTCTGGCAGTCCTTTCCCAAGATTTCGTCGCGTGATCCTCGCATCACCGAGCATCGGATGATGGTGAATCTCGGTGGCCGGATTCAGATGATCGATGAAGAGGAATCGTCCCCTCGCCTGGATCAGAGCACGACGCAGGCGTTGTTTCACGAGTACCAGGGCGAGGTATCAACTGCGTTTGGTCTCGTGTTTGTCATCGAACAGGAGGCTCCGCCGGAAGAGCAGAATCCGACGAACGAGGGTTCGGCGCCACCGAACGCGCACCTGGGTGACGAAGTCTTGTCATTGCCCAATACGCTCCGTGCTTATGAGGCATCGACCGGCAGGGCGACGTGGTTCAGGGGCCGGGGCGGCGATACCACGGACGAACTTCGGGGAGCGCGGTTCTGCGCCGCGCCGATTGCGGTGGGTTCAAATCTGGTTGTGCCCTACCGGCAGGTCGGCGATCTGATGCTGGCGGTGCTGGCGCCGGATGGCACGCTCGTGCGCCAGGTTCTGCTGGGGGCGGGCCGGGCCAGTCTGTTTCCGATGAACGGTGTGCTCGCCCCGGCGCTGAACGACGGGACTCTGTACATTCCGACAGGCGCCGGTCTGCTGGTCGCATTGGATGCCTACGATTTTTCCCTGCGCTGGCTGACGAAATATGACCCTTTCGAGCGCTTCGCCGATATGCAGGCCCGAGGCGGCCAATGGTGGGTGGATGATCGAGTCGGCGTTCCGCAGCCGGACCAGTGGTTGTCGTCGCCGCCGGTCATCGCCGGAGGCGTCGTGATTCTGGGCGCACAGGATTCGGATTATCTGCGGGCTTTTGACCTGGAGGATGGCCGCGAAATCTGGCGTCACGAGCGGGAGGGTCATCGTTATGTAATCGGTGCGGATGATGAGCGCGTCTACATCGGCGGCTCGCGTGTTGCGGCCCTGTCGTTAGGCACCGGCGACGTGTTGTGGAGTTCATCAAGATTTCAACCCACGGGACGGGCGGTCATTTGCGGTCAGAAGGTGATGGTGCCGACGAATGCGGGCCTGCTTAAGCTCTCGACGGATACAGGCGCTCCCGACGGCGATCCGACGGCGGCCGATGTCGCACTTGGAAACCTGTTCGCGATGGATGGCGCGCTCTATAGCGTGTCGGCGGACACGCTGGCGAAGTTCCCCGATCCCGAGCAGACGAGGCGATTGGCCCTGGCTCGACTCGAGCGCAGCCCGAACGACATGGACGCGATTCTTCGCCTGTCGTGGCTAGCCTCAATCGCGGGAAACTGGTCCGACGCAATGGGTTACCTGGATCGCGCGGATCGTGTTCTCGCTCAAACGCCGCAGTCTGCGACCGATGGTTCGCAATGGGAACAGCAGGCCCAAACCGAAAATGTTTTAGCCGACCGAATTTCCCATCAGCGTGTGAGCACCCTGTTGAAGATGTCTGCCGACGTTTCGGATGCGGAGCGAACCGGGCTGCTGGAGCAGGCGGTCTCGGTGGCACGGCGGAAATCCGATCGCGTTTCCGCGTGCATTGCATACTGCGAGCACATGGAAGAGGCCGGTCGGTTTGCGGACGGTTTTCAGTTCGGACTTACTCAGTTGGCATCCATCGGAAACGAACCTGTTTCGATTGAACCCAATCTCCGCGTGAAGACGGTCGTACTTCTCAGCGACCAGCTCCGCCGATTGTGGAACTCGATGAATGCCGAAGAACGCCGGGACGCGGACAAAATCATCAATGATGCGATTCGGGCGGCTCGCCGTGGATCCGGCCGGTCGGGGTTGGTGCAGTTGGCAGATGCGCTGGAGTTCATTCCGAGAGGCTGGCACATTGATCTCGAAATTGCCAACGCGGCGATGGAATCCGGTGAGAACGAAACCAGCATCTTTTTCCTCGAGCGCGCATTGCGCCGCGCTCCGGAGCGGCGAGACCGGTTGGAGCCGCTGCTTCGACTCGTCGTGGCCTATCGTTTCCCGGGCGATTCGTTACCGGCCGACATCGCATCGGCGCGCCGGAAGCTGGCGGAGCTCGAGCGCGAATTCGGGAGCGACACTCTGCCTGCCGCGGTGGCTCAACTGACGGGGACGACGGCAGGCACTCGCGTGAGCGACTGGGCAGCCGAGATACGATCGACGTTGCCGGATTCGGTGGAGATGAACGGTCGAGCGATGCCGCGGATCCTGGTGGAAGCGACGCGCCTGGGTCTCTTGCGCGAAGTCATCTCCTCAGAGGCCAACCGGCTCCAAACAAGCGACGGCGCTTCCTTCTACGATCCGAAACGTCCGAATGATCCGGACGACGAGGTGATTCCGATTCAACTAAATGGCGAACTTCGCGGGTTGGATGTGAAGGCGGAAGTCGATCAGCCGGACTGCTGGGTGAGCTCGCAGCGAAGTCCACTTGAGGATTCGATGCCGCAGATTGAACAGCGTGAGGCCAATGCCTACGACGCTGCGATTTGCGGCAGAGTTGCGGTGCTCGCGACGCCGGTGCAGGTGTGTGCGGTGGGGCTGGCTTCCGGACGGTTCATGTGGCCGCAGATTTCGCTCGAGCAGGGCATGGGACGGCTTCCGTCGCCGGCGGTCGCCGGAGCGGACGGCATCGTGGTCGTCGCAAGCGACCCGCATACACTCGTCGCCGCCTACGCTCGCGATGACAACGGTCCGATCTGGCGGCGAAGCTGGCCCCGGCATTCGCTTCGCTCGATGAAAATCGACGGTGGCTCCCTGATTGCCGTCGATCGAAATGCGATCAAGGTGTTTGTGATCGATCTGGGGAGCGGCCGAGTGCGGGCAGAGTATTCACTCGTTCCGGGAGAAGATACTGCTGATGCGGGGAGTGTTGAAAGCTCGGAGTCGGATGTCCATCTGGCGATTATTGGTGATGTCGTGGTGCGGAGCGTTGGCAGCCGATTGATCGGTGTCGATTCAAAGACCGGCAAGAGCGTTTGGCCGGATCGCGAATTCGGCGACATGATCAATGGTGTATTCGAACTTGGTCACGAGTGGGCGGGCGTTTCGCATGGGACGGCCGGTTTCGCGCTCGTGCGGGTTGAAACGGGCGAAATTGCCCGTCGCTGGTCGACAGCCGGATTGTCCATGCCGCCGATCGACGCGGTGCTTGACGCTTCGACTCAGGGTTCGGGTGGCGGCCGGTTGGTATTGTTCACCCGAAAGGATGAGAGCCCACCGGAATTTGTGCTCGAGTCGTTTCCGCTCGATCCGGCCGAATTGCCCTGGCGGCGTGACCTGGGGCCGCTTGCGACGATCAGCCGTCAGATGTTGCGGGCATCGCCACATTTCGTCGCCGCTGTCCGAAATGCGATGCCGCCGGACCTCGGTGGTCGTCGGATTCAGCGGTTCGTGCCGGAGTTCGATCCGATGCTGCCTCCCAAACTGGAGCTCATCGATAAATCAACAGGGCGACTGTTGTCAATCAGGCCGTACGAATTTGCGGAGGGCCAGTTGGGTGACGAGCGTCTGGCGGCCACGTCGCCGTTGAATGCCTCTCGCCGTTTGATTGATGTCATTGTGTTGAATGATCGAATTGTGTGTGTCGCGCCGGAAGGATTTTTCGTGCTGAGCGATGCCGGCATGATGGCTCCGAAGGCGAAGGACGAAACCCGGAATGGGGCAGATCAATGACTGAGAGGCATAAGCGAACGCGGATCTTCATCGTGAGGCTGGCGGCGATGCTGGTCGCTTTGACGGGAACGCGCGTCACGGCGATTGCTCAAATGCCGCCCCAACGCCCCCCGATGGTGACGGAAAAGACCGAAGAGGCGATCGAGAAGGCTCTGAAGTACCTTGCCTCGCGACAAAGCTCCGACGGATCATATCGAGACTCCGGCACGATGGGTACGTATCCTGTCACGATGACGTCGCTTGCCGGCATGGCGACTCTTGCTTCGGGAAGCACTCCGACCGAAGGCCAATATGCGAAGAATCTGAGAAAGGCCGTCACCTATGTACTCGATTCGGCTCAGCGCGACGGTCTGATCTGTCGTCCCGGCAATGATGAAGAAACACGATCGATGTACGGGCATGGATTTGGGATGTTGTTTCTTTCCGAAGTAATGGGAACCGAAGAGGATCCGGAGCGGATGGAGCGGATTCGCCGTGTCCTGCAGAAAGGCGTGGAACTGACGGACCGGTCGCAAAGCAGGCTTGGCGGCTGGCTGTACACACCCGACATGGGCGGTGACGAAGGCAGTGTGACGGTCACGCAGGTTCAGGCGCTTCGCGCCGCTCGAAACGCGGGCGTCGCAGTGCCGAAGAAAGTCATTAATAATGCGATGAAATACCTCGAAAAGTCCATCCAGCCGGACGGCGGGATCGCGTATCGCGTCGGGATGGTGGGTTCGCGTCCGCCGATCACGGCCGCCGCGGTCGCATGCTGGTTCAATGCGGGGCTTTATGACGATCCGAAGGCATTGAAGGCGCTTCGCTACTGCAAACGCGAGATCGGCTATGGCCAGTCTCAACAGGGCGTGTGGGGACACTTTTTTTATGCACACCTTTATCTGTCGCAGGTGATGTACCTTGCGGGAGACAAGGAATGGAGCAAATACTATCCGAAGATGAGGGACTTTCTGCTTTCCACCCAGGATGACGACGGATCGTGGAATGGTGATTCCGTCGGGACCGTGTATGGAACGGCCATTGCACTGATTATCCTGCAACTCCCCTACAACAATCTACCTATTATGCAGCGGTGAAACACCGCAGATCGGCTTGCTGTTAATACCGTGCGTCCAGCGATCCTCCTGACATACGCTTCAATGCGAAATGGCTGTTCAGAGATTTTTCATTGGCGGCGCGCGGATGCGGCAGCGATGGAATACATCCATAGAAAGAAGGACTGGCATGGCTGAACCGAATTCAACGGACTGGAGCAACGACGTCGCCGCGGTCGAGAAGCTACGGGATTCATACAAACGCCTTCGCGAGGAACTGCGAAAGGTGATCGTCGGCCAGGATGACGTGGTCGAGCAACTGCTGGTCGCGCTGTTTGCCGGAGGTCACTGCATTCTTGAAGGCGTTCCCGGATTGGCGAAGACACTGATGATATCCAGTCTTGCGCGCTGCCTTTCGCTTTCGTTCAACCGAATCCAGTTCACGCCGGACCTGATGCCGAGCGATATCACGGGCACGGAGGTGATCACTGAGGACAAGTCGACCGGTAGTCGGGTATTCCGATTTCTGCCGGGCCCGGTGTTCGCGAATGTAGTGCTGGCCGATGAAATCAATCGGACGCCGCCGAAGACTCAGGCCGCAATGCTCGAGTGCATGCAGGAAAGACAGGTGACCGTGGGCGGCGTGCGACATGAGCTTAAACCACCGTTCTACGTCCTGGCGACACAGAATCCGATTGAGCAGGAGGGCACTTATCCGCTGCCGGAAGCGCAGCAGGATCGATTCATGTTCAAGGTGCAAATCGGCTATCCGAGCTACGAGGAGGAACTGGAGATCGCCACGAAGACATCGGGTGAATACACCACCGACGTGCAGTCGATCATCAGCGGCGCGGAGATTCAGGCTCTTCAATCCGTGGTCCGGCGCATTCCCGCCGCGCCGGCCGTGATCAAGTATGCCCTGGATCTTGTTCGTGCGACACGGCCCGGCGAGGCGCTCGCCGTGCGCGGGGTGAAGGAACGTGTTGCATGGGGCGCGGGGCCGCGAGCCGTGCAGTTTCTGATTGTCGGCGCGAAGGCGCGGGCGGCGCTTCGCGGACAGAATCATGTGGCGATGGAGGATATCCGGGCGCTGGCCGCGCCGGTGCTGCGGCACCGCGTCGTGATGAACTTTGCGGCTCAGGCGGAAGGGTACACGACGGATCGTTTTGTCACGGACCTGCTGGAGACCTTTCAGCCGCACGAGGGCGGTCTTCTTGCGGACGCCCGCCTCAAGGAGGCAATCCAGGGCTGACCGTCGCGCCAGCAAGTTGACGGGAATCGGCGCGTTTGGGCGCGAATGCCTCAGTCGGATTCGACATGGGATGCAGACGACGTTGAAGCCGCGAGTGAGACAATGAACGAAACGACCGCCCTGAAATACCTTCGACCTGATGTGCTTGCGAGGATCGGCGATCTGGAGCTTCGCGCGCGCCATGTGGTGGAAGGTTTCATCAGCGGCATGCATCGCAGCCCGTATCAGGGCTATTCAGTCGAATTCGCGCAGTACAAGGAATACTCTCCCGGCGACGACCTGCGGCATCTCGACTGGCGCGTGTACGGCCGCTCTGATCGGTTCTTCGTGAAGCAATACGAAGAGGAAACGAACCTGCGCGCGCACCTTCTGCTCGATTGCTCGGCTTCAATGCGTTATCCGGAGCAGGACCTGTCGGAAGGCCGAATGACCAAGTTTGAGTATGCCGCGACGCTGGCGGCCTCGCTCGGATACCTGATGGTGCATCAGCAGGATGCCGCGGGACTCGTTCTGTTTGACGATGAAGTACGTGTCAACATGCCGGCACTTTCGAATCAGGTGCACCTCAGAGAGTTGATCGATCAAATCGACCGTGCGCGGCTCGAGCACGGGACCAACGGAAAACGGCTGTTCGCCGATCTCACTGGAAAGCTGGCTCGTCGAAGTCTGGTCATCGTCATTTCCGACCTTCTGGCTGATGCCGAGGACATCGCGTCGGCGCTGGAGCGCATTCGGTTCGCAAATCATGAAGTGCTGGTCCTTCATGTCCTCGATTATGACGAAAGGGAGTTTCCCTTTCAGGATAACACGCTGTTCGAGGGCATTGAATCCCCCGACCTGCATACGCTCGTCGATCCGCAGACACTTCGACGCGGCTATTTGTCGGCGCTTGATGCCCATATTTCACGATTGCGGTCACGCTGTACGAACAGCAGAATCGAATTCGTGGAACTCTCGACGATGGATCCCCTGGATGTGGCGCTGCGCGGATTCCTCGCGGCGCGGATGAAGCGGATGAAGACGAAAAATTGAGAATGCGCCGCGACACGGTACGCGCTTAAATCAGTGCGTCCAATGACTCGACCGGCACGATCGACCTGCCGGAGAGAACGTAAATGGCGAAGGAGCGCGATCCTTGATTGGGTGGTTGTCCAGCTTCCTGATGAATCCGACGATGGCGGCCGGCGCCGGTGCAGTGGCCGGCCCCATCCTGATTCATATTCTTGCAAAGCGACGGTTTCGCCGGATTCGCTGGGCGGCGATGGATTTTCTGCTGGACGCAGAGCGGCAGAATCGTCGCCGGGTCCGGTTGGAGCAATGGCTGTTGCTCGCGCTTCGTTGCCTGGCCGTTTTTCTGATCGCCTTCATGATGATGCGTCCGTTCGTGCGGCCGGGGTTTGTCGCGGGGATGATTGGCGCGTCCGGTCGTACGGAGCGCATCATCGTGGTGGATGACTCTTTCTCGATGGGCTATCAGTCCAGGGGAAGTTCGACAGGGGACAGCCGCGCAGTCTTCGATCAGGCATGTGATGCCGCATTGCAGCTTGCCAGGTGGTTTGCGAGTGAATCGCCGCGGGATCCGCTGACGCTCTATCTGACGAGCGCTCCGCGCGAGCCTCTGGTGGCGCTCGCGTCCCTGAGCGACGATTCGCTGGATCAGCTTCGAAACCGTCTGAACGGCGCTCGACCCTCGGCGCGTCGGTCGCAGATGGATGTCGCGCTCGCGGCAGTGGCGGATGTGATCGCGCGTACGCCGACCGAGGCGAATCACGCCATCTACGTCATCAGCGATTTTCAGCGAGTGGACTGGATTCTGCCTCCGGCCCCGGACGATGCCCAGGACAAGCCTGTAAACATCACTGCTCCGCTCACGGCACTGTCACGTGGCGGCGTCCCGATCAATCTCGTTCTAGTGAATGTTGGCGACGCCTCGGCGGAGAACGCAGCCTTGCTGGATTTGAGGCCACTCAGGCCCCAGACGGTGGCAGGCGTGCCGACGCGGTTTGAGGCGGCTGTCGCGAACTATTCGTCCGACGCAATTGAGCAGGTGGAGTTAAACATCTCGATTGCGGACAGCCGGCTGCCGCCCGTCATCGTCGGTCGCGTGCCGGCCGGCCAGGTGGTGCGCGAACCCTTTGAGGTCACGTTTCCGAACGATGGCGCGAACTACGTTCAGGTCGAGCTGGCTGGCGCCGAGCGATTCGGCAACGGTGTTCGGATCGACGATCGCCGGGCGGTGGCGCTCGAAGTGCTCCCGGCGATCCAGATTCTGATCGTCAACGGAGAGCCCAGCAGCGACAGCTTTCGAGACGAGGTCTATCTTCTGCGGACGGCGCTCCGCCCGGCGGGGCGTGCGGCCAGCGGCAATGACCTGACCATCATCGAAGAGCCGGAACTCGACTCAGCCGATCTGTCTCGCTACCACGTCGTCGTGCTGGCCAATGTCGCGAGGATGACGCCATCCGCGGCGCGCATGCTGGAGGAATATGTGCGCGGCGGCGGCGGGCTGGCGATATTCGGCGGCGCACAGATTGATATCGATTACTACAACGACGCACTATATCGCAGTGGCGATGGGTTGATGCCGGTGAGGCTGCTCGATACGACGCAGGCTCCGGCAGGTGTCGAACCGGTGACATTCGGACGGTGGAACGTCAACAATCCAATGCTGCGGGCGTTTGACGGGCCGCTGGCATCATTGCTTCGACAGGTGAAGGTGCGAGCCTTCCTGTCGAGCGCGGCAAACGACGAATCAGACACTTCGCCGAGCAGCCAACCTGTCCACGGGACCGCAACGGCGACCGAGGAATCCGCCAATGACGGCACACTTGATCGAGCCGGTGCGGCTTCGCCGGTTCGGGTTCTGGCCCGATTCAGTGATCCGGATGAGTCGCCGGCGATCGTCCAGCGGCGCCTTGGTCGCGGAATCACGGTGTTTATCGCGACGACGGTTGACCAGGACTGGAATGACTGGGCCTCGAATTTCAGCTATCTGCCGATGATGTTGGAACTTGTTCAGTACTGTGCAAAAACGGCGACGGCCGCCGGCCAGGTTACGGTGGGGCAGCCGGTAACGTTCGAGCTGGACGCGGGGCGATTTGAGGATCGCTCAATTCTTGAGCCGCCGAGCTATCCGATGCGGCCCGCGGTCACGCTAACGGCCACGAGCGCCGGATCGGGACGTAATTTCGAGTTTCGCGAAACGGACGAGCCTGGGCTTTGTCGGATTCTGCTGACGCCGAGCGGCAGTGGCCCGGCTTCGATCCATTATGCGGCAGTGAATCCGGACCCCGCCGAATCGAATCTGGGCATGGCGAGCCGGTCCGAGCTACAGTCCGCTCTGGTTGAAGAGCTTCCGTTTGAGTATGTGGGCGACCTGTCGGCACTGGAAAGTCAGTCCGCCACGAGTCGGATCGAATACTGGTGGCCGCTGTTGCTGGCGGCGGGAATTGTGTTGATGTTCGAACAGGGGTTGGCGTGGTGGTTCGGGACGCGCGGTTGAATCGCTTGATCCAACGGGCGTTTCACGATGGGATCCGGCGTGCTTAGGGAATAGTTGGTTTCATGGGATTGATGTTCGCACAGGAAGTCTCGACGGTGTCTTCTGAATCGCGCATTGAACTGGCGCGATGGTCAGCGGACAACGCGCTGCTTATCGGCGGAATCCTCTCGGCACTTGCGATTTACGCCGTTTGGTGGATGTATCGGCGCGAAGCGCGTGGGACACTCTCGAAGGGCATGCGTTGGAGTCTAGCGGCGGCGCGGGTGATCGTGTTGCTGATGCTGGGGTTAATCGGACTCGAGCCGGTCATCGTTCGATACGAACATCGGCGAATCGATGCGCAGACCATCGTGCTGATCGACGACTCGGCAAGCATGTCGCTGCACGATTCGTATCGAAACGATGCTGACGCCCGTCGCGTCGTGCGAGTGGTCGGGGAGATCGCGGACGACGGGATTTTGAGAAGCGCGGTCGGAGAGCGACTTCTGACGAGCGGCAGCCGGGGGCTGTTGCGCCTGCTGGCCGCCGAAAACTCGGTCAAACTCTTTTCCTTCGGAGATTCGCTGACCTATCGCGGAGAGATTCGGCGTGCGACGGCTCAGCCCGACGGTGGAGACGCAGCGGCCGGTTCTCGGCGTGAATCTCTGACCTCCGGCGCATTGAAGCTGACGGCGGCCGAACCTGCGACCGACGTCGGCGCAGCCATTCGCGGGGCGGTCGATGCGTGCGCGGGAGCGCCGATTGCGGGCATCGTGCTCCTGACGGACGGCCGGTTCAATCACGGCGAGTGGACGGGCAACGTCGGTCGATTTCTCGCCGGGCGCGATATTCCGTTGTACGCGGTGGGAATTGGCGATCCGGCGGAGCCGGTCAATGCACGGGTAGTGCAGATTGCGGCAGCGCGGTCGGCGTTCAAGAACGATCCGTTTGATGTAACGGTGCGAGTCGATGCGCGCGGCGTGAATGATCAGCAAATTCGCCTGGAGCTCTTCGAGCAGCTGGACGGCAAGAGCCGCGAACTGGTTGAAACGCGGACGCTCGTGCCTGGCGCGGACGGGAAGTTCGCCCCGGCGGTTTTTGAACGAAAGGTCAAGGACCCCGGAACGGTGCGCTATATCGCCCGAATCGAACCATTGGCGTACGAATCGGTGACGTCCGACAATGAGCGCGAACTCTCACCCGCGGTTCGGATTCTCGACGACCAGATGCGCGTGCTGCTTATCGCCGGTTCGCCGAGCTATGACTACCGGTTTCTTTCTCGCATGTTTGAGCGGGACCCAACGGTTAATTTGTCGTCCTGGCTTCAGTCGGCAGATTCCAAGGCGGTGCGTGATGGCAATTCAGTGATCACTCAATTGCCGGAGACGCCGGAGGAACTGAATCTTTACGATGCAATCATCATGATGGATTGCGATCCGACGGAGTTCGGACCGACCTGGGGCAGTTTGGTTGCGGCCTATGTCTCGGATTATGGCGGTGGCCTTCTTTATGCGGCGGGGAACAAGTTCACTGGCCGGTTTCTGAAGAATGAGAATCTCCGATCGTTGATCGAGACGTTGCCGGTAGCGGTCGATCCAGAGGCGGAACTGGTCATCAACGAACTGGGGCATTATCAATCGCGAGCCTGGCCCATTCTGATCCCCGACGACGCGATCGGCGATCCGATCCTGCGGCAATCCGACAGCCCGCTGGAAACCCGATCGATCTGGTCGTCTCTGGGACAAGTCTACTGGCATTATCCGGTTCGACGCGAAAAATCAGTCGCCCGCGTATTGATGAGACACTCAAATCCACGCATGGCAAACGCCTTTGGACAGCATGTGTTGTTCGCGACGCAGTATGTCGGAACGGGGCGGACCGCATGGCTCGGCATCAATTCAACGTGGCGATGGCGCCGTGCGAACGAGCGGCATTTCAACCGTTTCTGGA
Organism: Phycisphaerae bacterium; assembly: GCA_019636475.1. NCBI lineage: Bacteria > Pseudomonadati > Planctomycetota > Phycisphaerae > Phycisphaerae bacterium. The sequence continues at coordinate 303,557 of JAHBXN010000003.1, read as the reverse complement.
TTCAGACGCTTCGATTTCTCGTCGAAGGGAAACTTCTCGGCGGGCGCGCCCGGGGTCAGCTTCTGACGACGAAAGAGGAATTCGAGCAGGGCGAGACCGTCGTGGTAACGCTCCGCGCGCTCGATGAGCAGTTCAAGCCGTTGCTCGTGCCGGAGCTGGAGTTGGAGGTGTCGGCCGCATCGAGCCGCACGACGACACCCGAATCGGAAAGAGTGAATGGCGCGGCAGATTCATCGCTGACGTCTCGGACAATCGAGCTATCACCGATTGTCGGTCGCGAAGGCTTTTACGAGGGCCGCTTCGCAGCGGACTCAGTGGGCATGCACAGGTTGGCGGTAAAACTGCCCGGCTCGATCGGGGGCGCTGCATCGGACGCCGATCGGACGATTGAACGTGAGATCACCGTGTCGCCGTCGGATATTGAATTGCGAGAAACGGCGTTAGATCGGTCGGCGATACAGGAACTGGTGTCAGCGGTCGGCGGGCGAAGCGGGTTTTACGAGGTCGACGAGACAGGCTCGCTTCCAAAGCTGCTTCCGGACATGGGCCGCACATTCACGGTGCGCGGCCGTCCGCGCCCGTTGTGGGATAACTCGACGGTCATGTCCGTCCTGGTCGGTCTGCTGCTGGTCGAGTGGGCATTGCGAAAGAAAGCCCGTTTGCTATGAGACAGCGCGATTACCCGGCGAATTGCCGGCTCGACAGCTCGCGACGGTCGGGCGGCTCGTGCTGAGCCTGAAGGGACGATTATTGACGTGAATGAGAGCCTCGAACAACTGAGCACGAACGTTCGACGGAAGATCGTCGCGCCGCTGGATCGGCTGGGCTCTGCGATTCGACGGCGTGTGCTGTTTGAGGGGGCGGCGCTCTGTTTCGGCGGGCTCGTCGCCCTATGCACCGTGCAGTTTGTCCTTGATCGAATTCTGGCGCTTGGGTTTGGTCCGAGAGTGGCGCTTCTTGCCATCGTGCTCGGGGTCGTGGTCCACCAATTCGGGCGGCTTGTGATTCGACCGTTCCGGCGGAGGATCGATGTCAATGAGGTGGCGGCGGTTGTCGAACGGAAGCACAGGGCCTATGCGGATCGGATAGTTTCGGCGGTCGCGTTCGCCACGGGGTCGGCGATCAACCCCCATCGCAATTCACCGGCGCTGGTCGCAGAGCTGTTTCGCGAAAGCCTCGCAACCTTCGAGGGTATTCGCTTCGATCAAATTCTAGAGCGGACGCAGTTTCGACGGCGCTTGGCTCTGGCGATGGCGACGCTCCTCGCGGCGACGGCCGCGTTCTCGCTGATGCCGGGTTTGATGTCGGTCTATCTCCAACGGAACTGGCTTCTTCGTGATACGCCGTGGCCGGTGACAACACGGATTGTGGCGGAAGGGTTTTCCGAAAGCGGGCACCTTCGATGGCCCATCGGCGATGAGTTGCGGATCGTGGCGCGAGCACTCGAAGGCCGGCCGAGCAGGCTGCTGGCCGAATTCGAACTGGCGTCCGGCGCTCGAAGCGAACGGGACATGGACCGGCTGGGTGAAGACCGTTTCATTCTTGACTTCGGCTCGCTTACTCAGGCGATGCGATTCCGGTTTGTAGTCGATCAATGGGGAGTCGATGATCGAACAGAATGGTACACGGTTGATGCGGTGATTCGACCTTCGATTCGCTCGGCGCGCGTCGAGATTGTTCCGCCGGCCTATTCGGAGCAGGCGCCTTTTGTTCTGGAAGCGAGCCAGTCAACCGCGGATGTGCTGCGCGGGTCGGCTGTTCGGATTGAAGCCGTAGCGAACAAGCCGCTGGCGCGAGCGGTATTGAAGAGCCGCTCGGATGATCAACCGGTGGCGACGGTGAACCTGACCGAAGGCACAAGCCTTGAAGCGCGGTTTGAGCCCGAGCGACGCGCGACCTATTACTTCGATCTGCTGGATATGGATGGTCTCGACGATCGGTCGCCCGTGACTTTCTCAATCAATCCGACGGCAGATTCTCCTCCGAAAGTGCGGATGACGATGCCGGGGGTCGGCGAGATGGTCGTGAGTGGCGCACAGTTGCCGATTCGAGTGGAGTGCGAGGACAACCTCGGCATTGAGTCAGTGGAACTTGTTCAAGTCGTGCGACCGAATGGAAAAGACATCTCGAATTCTGAAACGGCGGAGTCGCTACCCCGATTCACGGCTCGGCAGACGCGGTACGAAGTGCGGCATGAACTTCCGCTGGCGCCGTTGACATTGTCGCCAGGCGATCAGATCACACTGTATGCGCGGGGCCGCGATTATCAGCCACCGACGCCGGTCGCCAATCCGGACGCGAGCCGTGATGCCACAGTCACGCCGGGCGAACATTCTGACGCGACCGACCCGGCCGCAGCAGCGAATCTGGGTGAATCGGTCCGTTATACGCTGCGCGTCGTGACGGCGGAGGAGTTACTGGCCGAATTAGGCCGCCGGGAGAATGAGTGGCGCCGTGAGTTCGAGCAGATCATCAAGGCGCAGGAGCAGCTAAATCGGCGCGTCATGGATCTGCGCGATGTCGCGGGGGCCGATGCGTTATCGGCGGAGCGTTCGCTTCGATATGGCCAGGAGGCGAGAACTCAGCGGCAGCAGATCAACCGCGTTCGCACCGTTGCGAGGCAGTTTCAGCAGATATTTGACGAGTTGGATATCAACGGCCTCGCGACTCCGCAGGTGCGCCGGCGACTGCAAAACGGCGTGCTCGCGCCGTTGCGATCGCTGGCGACGTCTGAAATTGGCGAGGCTGCCGAGCTACTCGAGCGCCTTCGAGATGCGTTTGATGATGAAACATCCAGGGCGGTGGAGGCGGCACAAACCCGGATCATTCGAAGCATGTACACCATTTTGGCCGACATGTTGAAATGGGAAGGATACAATGAGGCAATCGCACTGCTGCGGGAAGTCGTGCGGCTGCAACAAGAGGTCAACGAGGACACCAAGCTCACGCTGGATCGGGAAATTGAGCGGCTATTCGGCGGCGAGGGGCATTCGACCACTCTGCCGGCCGGAAAGGAATAGACATGATCTCGCGGGGCATCGAAACGATGGTGGAGGGGGAGCGCTTGAGGCGCGCCGAGTGGTGGTCGCAAAGGAGCAACGCATGGTTGCCTGATGTGCGGTCCTGGTCAGGGTGTGCCGTGTCGTCAGTGCTGATAGTCTTCGCGGTGCTGGCCGCTCCGATTTCGCCGGCGGCCGGAGATGATGCACCGGCATCGCAACCCGTGGCCGGGTCACTCGCTGAGAGACAGTCGCTCGTTCGTGACCGCGTCACTCGACTTGAAGATCGGATGTTCCAATTGAGCCAGGCACTTCGTAAGTCCGAACCGGATAAAGCCGCGCGCCTATTGGACGGACTCGGTCGACTGCGCGGTGATCAGGTTCGCGACACGATTGCGAAAATTGTGAAAGAGCTCGAGAGTAACCAGCTTTCCGATGCCGCGAATGATCAACAGGAGGTCATATCAAAGCTTCAGTCGCTCTTGAAAGAGCTGGTTGAGGAGCCGAGTCAACTGGATGAACGCAAGGATGACATCGAGCGAGTGGAGGCGATCCGGC